>CAZLBU010000030.1:0-15484 GCA_964557815.1 uncultured Bifidobacteriaceae bacterium
CGGTCGCGTCGCCGTCGTGCCATCGTCCTCCGCCTCGCGCAGAAACGTGACTTTCGCCCCCATGTCCGGCAGGATGCGCGGGTCGAGCGACCCTGAGCCTCCCGAGCGATCGAACCCGATGCGCACGAGCACGGTGGCCTTCTGGCGATCCGCGGTGGGCACCATGGTGATGACGCGAGCCGGGATCTGCCAGTCGGGATAGGCGTCGAGCACCGCGCTGACGGGCTGGCCGGGGGTGACCCGGTTGATGTAGCTCTCGTTCACGTCCACCTCGATCTCGAGCGAGTTCATGTCCACGATGGTGCTGATCCCGGTGCGCGTGAATCCGCCGCCGGCCGAGACCGGCGACACCATCTCACCCGGCTGCGCGTCCTTCGAGATGGCCACGCCGCTGAACGGCGCGCGGATGATCGTGTTGTCCAGCTCGGTTTCCTGCAGCGCCACCTGCCGCTCGGCCACTGTGACCTGCTCGCGGGCGGCGGCCAGGCGGGCGCGCAGGGAGTTCACTTCAGCCCTGGCCTGGTCGAGCTCGGCCTCGGTCACCAAGCCATCCGCTCGAAGGCGCTCGCGGCGGCTGAGCGTGAGCTCGGCTTCGGCCAGCCGCACCTCGACCTCCGGGACGGATCGAATCGCGGCGTCGCGCTGCGCCCGTGCGAGCGCCAGCGTCGCGCGCACCGTCACGTCGTCCAGGCGGGCCAGCACCTGGCCTTCGCGCACGGCCATGCCTTCCTCGACGTTCACCTCGATGACCTTGCCGGTCACCTTGGACGAGACCGTGGCGCGGCGGCGGGCGGTGACGTAACCCGAGGCGTTGAGCACCGAGGCCTGGGCCCCGGCAGCGCGCGTGGTCACAGTGGCAACCTCGACTTCGAGGGGACGTTCACGGCTGGCCCAGTACCACCCTCCCAGGCCGACTGCGGCAAGCAGGACCAGCCATGCTGCCCACCTGCCCCAGCGGCGCTCGGGCGGAAGAGGGGCGCGTTCGATGCGAAGGGCGGAGAGGTCGTCGACGGGTTCCATCGGTTCGAGATTCCAGGCCGGCGTGCGCTGAGCATCCTAGAGCGAATAAAAACCGAAAGTCAATCGCTTCGGCTCGTGACGCATAGACGACAAGGGCGAGCCGTGGTTCGAGCCAACTGGCCGGACGGTCGCCCAGGCGGGCTGACTGGCGGGAACGATGGCGCGAGAGGGGAGGATGGCGGGACCGGTCCCGGGCGGACCGGCCCCGCGGTCAGGCCGGAGGTTCGGATTCGGCACCCGGCGCGGCCGGCGCTCGTCCCGCTTCCCTGAGCGCCCGGCGCAGGAGGAACTCAATCTGCGCGTTGAGGCTGCGGAGATCGTCGTTCGCCCAACGCTGCACGGCCTCGAGCAGCTTCGGATCGGTCCGGAGCAGGAAGGACTTGCGCTCGGCCATCGTCTGCCCTGGCTACTGGTAGATCGTCCCCGTGTTGATGACAGGCTGCGCGTTGCGATCGCCGCACAGTACCACGAGCAGGTTGCTGACCATGGCTGCCTTCCGCTCCTCGTCCAGCGTGACGATGGACTTCTGCGACAGCCCGTCGAGCGCCATTTCGACCATGCCCACCGCGCCTTCGACGATGCGCTGCCGCGCGGCGATGATGGCGCCCGCCTGCTGGCGCTGCAGCATGGCCGCGGCAATCTCCGGGGCATAAGCCAGGTGGCTGATCCGGGCCTCGATGACCTCGACGCCGGCCTTCGTGAGCCGCTCCTGGATCTCCTTCTTCAGGTGTTCGGCCACAGCGGCGGTGTTGCCGCGCAGCGAGATCTGATCGTCGTCGTGCGCATCGTACGGGTAGCTGGTGGCGAGATTGCGGACGGCGGCCTCGCTCTGGACGTGCACGTAGTTCTCGTAGTCGTCCACCTCGAACACGGCCTCGGCCGTCTCCACGACCTTCCAGACCACGACAGCGGCTATCTCGATCGGGTTGCCCTCGAGGTCGTTGACCTTCAGGCGCGAGCTCTCGAAGTTGCGAACGCGCAGCGACACCTTCTTCTTCGTGTAGAACGGATTCGCCCAGCGCAACCCCTGGACCTTCGCGGTGCCGGCGTAGGCGCCGAACAGCTGAAGGACCTTGCCCTCGTTCGGGTTCACCATGAACAGGCCGAACAGCAGGAACACGGCCAGCCCGAGGCCCATGGCCGTCCCCACGATGGCAACGGGTTCCTGGGCGCGAATTGAGCCGATGAGCAGCCAGACGAGGGCGGCGATGACGAACACCAGGGTCAGGAGCACGGGCAGGCCGGGGATGCCGTTGTTGTCGCGTTCGCGAATCATGGGGATCAGCCTCCTGAGGATGCTTTCATAGTGATATCATCATAATATCTCTCGGGCGTCAAGCCCGGGAATACGCGGCCCGCGGCCGGGGTTCTTTCTGTCTAGCGTGCGCATTGCCATCGTCGGCGCGGGCATCTCCGGCCTCTCCGCCGCCTACTTCCTTTCCCGGGCTCACTCGGTCACCCTGTTCGAGGCGTCGCCTCGCCTGGGAGGCCACGCGCACACCCACGACGTGGAGCTCGGCGGGCGCCGATGGCCGGTCGACACGGGGTTCATGGTCTTCAACGACCGGACCTATCCGCACTTCGTCCGCCTGCTGGCCGAGCTCGGGGTCGAGAGCCGTGCGAGCGACATGTCGTTCAGCGTGCGTTGCCGCCGGTGTGGGCTGGAGTACTCCAGCGCCGGCGCGGATGGGCTGTTCGCCCAGCGTGGACGCCTGCTGAGCGTCGGCCACTGGCGGCTGCTCGCGGACATCCGGAGATTCTTCCGCCGCGGGCGGCGCGCGCTCGAGAGCGGCGGTGAATCGCGTTCGCTCGGCCAGTTCCTGGACGAGGGCGGCTTCGGCGAGGAATTGGCTCGGCACTTCGTGCTCCCGATGGGGGGCGCCATCTGGTCAGCCTCGACCGCGGACATGCGGGCGTTTCCCGCCGCGTCGTATCTACGGTTCATGGAGAACCATGGCCTGCTGGCAGCGGCGGGGCAGCCGCAGTGGCGAACGATTCTCGGCGGCAGCCGTGCGTACGTGGAGAAGATCGCCGCGCGGCTGGGAACGGCCGTGCGCCCGGGCACGCCTGTTCGCGCGATCACGCGCCACGAGCGTGGCGTGACGATCGGCCTGGCGGACGGGACCGACACCGGCCACGATGCCGTGGTGCTGGCGACGCACGCGGATCAGGCCCTGGCGCTGCTGGCCGACGCGAGCCCGCAGGAGCGCGACGCCCTCGGGCGCTTCCGCTACTCGACCAACGACACGTTCCTGCACTCCGACGAGCGGCTGCTCCCCGACGAGCCCCATGCGCGAGCGTCGTGGAACTGCGACCTCGATGACTGCCGGGATGAGCGCTCGCCGGTGTCAGTGACCTACGACCTTAACCGCCTGCAGGGGCATCGTCCCGGCCGTGCGCTCCTGTGCTCGCTGAACCCGCTCGAGCCGGTCGCCGGTGACGTGATCGCGAGGATGAGCTATACGCACCCCATCCTGGACGGTCCCGCCATCGAAGGGCAGTCGCTCATCGGCCGGATGAACGGCGAGCGCCGCACCTGGTATTGCGGCGCGCACCTGCGGTTTGGGTTTCACGAGGACGGGCTGGTTTCCGCCGTGGCGGTGGCGCGGGGGCTTGGTGTCGAGCCGTAGCGCGCTGCGGTCGGCGCTCATGACCGGGCACGTCATGCACCGGCGCCTCGAGCCGATGGCGCACGGTTTCCGGTACGGCCTCGTGATGTATCGGCTGGACCTGAACGAGCTGGACGCCCTCAACGACCGCCTGCGCCTCTTCGGCGTGGATCGCCCCCGGCCGGTCTCATTCCGCCGGGCCGACCACCTTCCCGACGTGCGAACCGTGCTGGCCCGGCACGGCGTGGACGGCACGATCGATCGCATCGAGCTGGTCACGAACTGCCGGGTGTTCGGCTACGTGTTCAATCCCGTCAGCTTCTTCCTCTGCTACGCGGGGTCCCGCCTCTCCGCGATTGTCTGCGAGGTGAACAACACGTTCGGTGAGTCGCACACCTATGTGCTCCCGGTGGAGTCCGGCGCGCAGGTGTGGGACGAGAAGAAGGTGTTCCACGTGTCGCCGTTCTTCACGCTGGACGGCACGTACCGCTTCCGCTTCCACATCTCGCCGAGCCACCTGGACGTGCGGATCGACCTGCACCGCGACGGCCGGGCGGTCTTCGTCTCGCGCCTGTCGCTCGATCGCCGCCCCCTCACCGATGCCGGCGTGGCGGCCGCGCTCATGCGATACCCCTTCGTGACGGCGAAGATCATGGCCGCCATCCACTGGGAGGCGCTGCGGCTCTGGTGGAAGGGCGCGACCTACCACCCGAAGCCGGCATACGACCCTGAATCCGCGCGGCACGGCACGGAGTCCTAATCAGCGCATGGAACGAGCAGGCACCCGTCTTCCGAGCGCAGTCGCCGAGGCCCCGGTCACGAGCGCCCTCGATCGCGTCGTGGCCCCCATCGCGCGGCGGCGCCTGCTGGAGGCCCTCGGGCAGTGGCGCGTCGGCCGGCTGACCGTGCACCTGCCGGACGGCACGATGGCCATGGCCGGCGAGGCCGGCGCCGAGCCACACGCGGTGCTGTGGATCGAGCGCGACGCTTTCTTCACGAAGTTCGCCCTGCGGGGGGACATGGGGGCCGGCGAGGCCTATATGGACGGGGACTGGCGCACCGACGATCTGGCGCGGTTCGTCGAACTGGTGCTGCGCAACCAGGCTCACCTCCCGCTCGACTCCCCGATCTCCCGGCTGGTCAACTTGTCGAACGACTGGCTCCACCGCCGCCGCCGTAACACGCGGGACGGGAGCCGGCGGAACATCGGCGCGCACTACGATCTCAGCAACGATCTCTTCCGGACGTTCCTGGACGCGGAGATGGCGTACTCGAGCGGCGTCTACCTTTCGGAGGCCGACACGCTGGAGGCGGCTCAACGGCAGAAGTTCGAGCGGTGGTGCCAGGCGCTCGATATCGGGCCGAATGATCACGTGCTGGAGATCGGCTCGGGGTGGGGCGGGCTGGCGCTCTACGCGGCGCGGACCCGGGGCTGCCGCGTAACGGGGCTCACGGTATCCCGCGAGCAGCTGGCGCTCTCGCGCACGCGAGCCACGGCGGAAGGCCTCGACGATCGGGTCGAGTTCCGCTTCTGCGACTACCGTGATGTCAACGGGCAGTTCAGCAAGGTGGTCTCAATCGAGATGATCGAGGCGGTCGGCGAGGAATACTGGCCGTCGTACTTCTCGAAGATCGACGAGGTCCTGGCGCCGGGCGGCCGCGCCGGGATCCAGGCCATCACCATGGTCGACGCCCGCTTCGCCGAGTACCGGAAGCACTGCGACTGGATTCAGAAGTACATCTTCCCCGGCGGCCTGCTGCCCTCGATTGGCGAGGTCGTGCGCGTCACGGCGTCCCGCACGCGGCTTGGCGTCTTCGGCCTCGAGGACCGCGCGATGGACTACGCGCGCACCCTGCGGGACTGGCGCGCCCGCTTCTTCGACCGGGTGGACGACGTACGCGCGCTCGGGTTCGACGACCGCTTCGTGCGCATGTGGGAGTACTACCTGGCCTCGTGCGAGGCGGCCTTTCGCACGCGCAACATCGGCCTGATCCACCTCGTGCTCGGACGTGTGGGGGAGTGACGGGGGCTTGGGACTTGGGGCTTGGGGCGTGTGGCCTGGGGCGTGGGTGGTCTTGGGGTCCTGTGGTCTTGGGGGCTGGGGTTCAGAAGCCGATCTTCAGGTCGGCGACCAGCGGCAGGTGATCGGACGCGACCAGCGTCAGGCGGTCGCGAGGCGAGGTGACCTTCAGCACCTCGACGCGGCCCTCGTAGTAGATGTGGTCGAGGTGAAGGATCGGAAAGAAGCCCGGGTAGTTGCGCCCGCGTTTCAGGTGCTGCCGCAGGTCGATGCTCTGCAGGCGCTCGGCCAGAATGTCGGTGGCCAGGCCGCGGGCCCACTCGTTGAAGTCGCCCAGCACGATCTTGGGTCCTGTCACACGGCGATCGTGCACGAGTGAGGCCAGGCGCGCTGCCTGGTGACGACGCTCGAGCAGCGCCGTGCCCAGGTGCACGTTGTAGAAGTGCAGGATGTGCGAGTCCACCTCGAAGTCCACGCGCTGCACGTTCCTGGGCTCGCACGTCTTCCACGTCAGGTCGTGCTGCACGTGATGCCTCACCGGCAGGCGGCTGAGGACGACATTGCCGAAGAGCGCCGTCCGCCAGTGCCGGGTGGGCGCCATGACCCAGCCCATGCCAAGCGCGGCTCCCAGCTCGGCAGCCTGTCCGGGCTTGAGGGGCGAGGCCCCGACCACCTCCTGAAGCGCGACGATGTCGGCATCCACGGTGGCAAGCACGGCGGCAATACGCTCCAGCCGGGTGCGCCCGTCGAGGCCGCGCGCCCGGTGGATGTTGTAGGTGGCGACGCGGATAGTGTGGGTTTTCCGTGACTCGTCTTGCGCCATCACTCCGTTCTCACTAGTCTGAAGGAAGGCGGAGGGAACGGCAAATGCCAAAGCTCACAAGCGAGCGCGAACTCACGTGCCCCTGTTGCGGGGCCACCCTGGTGGTGGACCTCAACCTGGGACGCATCGTCTCCCACGCCGAGCCACCCGGCGCGCACAAGCCCGAACTGTCGGAGGCCGACCGCATCCTCGCCGAGCAGGCCGCCCGGCGCGAGGCGCTCTTCGCCCAGTCGGTCCAGGCCGAGAAGAACAAGGGCGATGCCCTGGCGAAGCGCTTCGAGGAGGCGCTCAAGCAGGCACAGAAGGAGCCTGTCACCAAGCCGCTCCGCGGCTTCGACCTGGACTGAGAGGGAAGGGGTTCTCGGGTTCTGGGGTTCTGGAGTTCGGGGGTTCGGGTTCTCCGGTCGACGGCTGGCCCCAAGCCCCAAGCCCCAAGCCCCAAGCCCTCAAGACCTCAAGCCCTCGTGAACTCGCCTGGAATCGGCGTCCACTTCTCCCGGCCCCGGTAGTACAGCGGTTTGCGGCCGTGGTTGGCCGCCAGGTACGCGCGGTAGCGGCGCTTCAATTCCCGATACCGGGGCGTCGAGCTGGGGAGCTTCACGTGCGGCCAGTCGATGAGCACCTGCTCCACCTTCCACCGGTTCTCGAACGACCAGCGCCAGTCATATCGACCCATGGCCTCGGCCAGGTTGGCCACACCGTAGCCGAGCACACGGCCCGTGTAGTCGATGTAGGGGTCCATGTAGCTATAGGCCAGTCCCCGGATGGTGCGGAACACCGGCTTGCGTCCGTGAAGGCCCGGGTCGCGTGAGCGGGCCACTGAGCCCCAGCGCCCGTTGGCGCGATACACGAAGATGACGTGGTCCAGGTTGTCCTGCGACTCCAGGCTCATCACGAGCGGCGGATACCCGTTGTGCTCGAGCACGACGGCGGCGAAGAGGGCCGCCTCGAGGCAATGGGCCTGGTTCGTCCGGATCACGCCGCGAAAGCTCCGCAGGGTTTCGCCGCCCTCCTCGACGTTGTAAGGGAGTGCATTCAACCAGGCCTGCACGGTCGATGGGGTGCGGAGGCGGCGGAGGAGGGCGCGCTCGCGGGATGAGAGTGCCGGGTGCACGCCGTCATTGTGCCTTAACGGCCCAGAGCCGCGCGGAGGTCCGCAAGCAGATCATCGGCGGTCCACTGGTTGCCGTCTCGCACGCTGACGACCGTTCCCGAAGGCGCGATGACGAACGTGCGGAGGTTGTGCGTGATCGTCCCGTCCTGTTCGCGGATGACATTGACGCCAAACGTGGCCGCGAAGCGGTCCACCTCGTCGGCATCGTTCATCGTCGCGAACTGCCAGACCGAGGGCTTGGCGCCCATCGCCTCGGCGTGCGACGCAAGACGCGCCGGGGTGTCGGTGGCGGGGTCGAAGCTCACCGAGACCAGCGAGATGCGCCCCGCCAGCGTGCTGTCGGTGGAGGCCCGCCGCTGCACTTCGGCGAAGCGGCGGTCCATGAGCGGGCAGAAGTCTGGCAGCGGGCATCGCGTGTAGATGAAGGTCACCGCCGTCGCCCGCCCGCGGGTTTCGGTCAGCCTCAACTCACGGGCAGCTGTCGTGACCAGGGCCGTATCCGGGACACGGTCGCCCGGCGCCAGCACGGTGACGCCGGCGGCGGCTGGAATGACCGCGGGGGCATCGGCCGGCAGCGGTGCCCGGCCGGTGGTCACGAGCGTGGTCAGCCAGGCCGATTCCGGTGTGACATTGAGCGTGGCCTCGACCAGCTCTCCGGCCTCGCGCCCTTCGAGCAGCCCCGGGTCGCGAACTTTGAAGGGCATGGTCATGCCCGGCATGAACCCGGCGATATCGCCGTGCCGGATCAGGACCTCCTGCGTCTCGGGGCGGACGACGAGAATCTGGCCGGACAGCTGATAGGTGCGGACCTCGGGCTCCCCGGTGCACCCTGCGAGGGTGCCGGCCAGGCAGGCCATCACGGCAACTGCACGCTTCTTCATCCCGTCTGACTCTATCGCAGTGCTGAGGGCGCCGGCCTTTCTCCGCGCGCGGGACGGCAGGGTCCTGCTATACTCCGCCAGCGATTGAAAGCCCCGCAGTTCAGACAGGTTGGTGTCGGTGTCACGTCCGCACAGGCCCCTCGGGATGCGAGCGCTTTCTGGTGCACGAGCCTCACGCGCGCTGGTTGGTGCATCCCGGAGACCCGCGCGCGAAAAGGCAGAGCGCTCCCATGGGCCGCAGACTGTATGTTGGCAACCTCCCCTACAAGACCACCGATGAAGATCTGACGGAGCTGTTCAGCCGGGCCGGCGCCGTGGACAATGTGCGCGTGATGCGCGACCAGGCGACGGGCCGCGCCCGCGGTTTCGCGTTCGTCGAGATGGTGAGCGACGAGGATGCCCAGAAGGCCATCGAGCAGTTCCATGAGTACGAGATGGAAGGCCGGGCTCTCGTCGTCAACGAGGCTCGTCCGAAGGAGTCCGGCGGGTTCGGCGGCGGCGGCCGCGGTGGCTACGGCGGCGGCGGTGGTGGCGGTCGGCGCGAGCCGCGGTGGTAGGGAACCGAGTTCTCGGGTTCTGGGGTTCTGGGGTTCTGAGGTTCTCCGCAGAGCCGCAGAACCCGCGAACCTGAGAACCCGAGAACCTGAGAACCCGAGAACCCCAGAACCCCAGAACCTCTGTATCTTGCCGTGATCCTTGTCGGCACTTCCGGCTACAACTACCCCGAGTGGAAGGGCAGCTTCTATCCCGAGGACCTGCCCGCCGCGAAGATGCTGGCGTACTACGCCGAACGTTTCCCGACCGTCGAGATCAACTACACCTTCTACCGCATGCCCACGCCGAAGCTGGTGGCGGGGTGGTGTGCGCAGGTGCCGGCGGGTTTTCGCTTCACGTTGAAGGCGCCGCGCCGTATCACCCACGACCGGAAGCTCCGCCCGGCTGACGTGGCCGAGGCGGTGAAGGGCTTCGTCACGGCCGCGGCCGAGCTCGGGCCCCGCATGGGCGCGCTGCTGTTCCAGCTGCCGCCCACCTTCAAGAAGGACACGGCACTGCTCGCCGAGTTCCTCACGCTGCTGCCTCCCCGCGTGACGGCCGCGTTCGAGTTCCGTCACGACTCGTGGCTGGCCGACGATGTGTACGAGTGCCTGCGGGCGCGCAACGTCGCGCTGTGCATCGCGGACAGCGACAAGCGCGACACGCCCATCATCGCCACCGCCGACTACGCGTACCTTCGCCTGCGCGATGAAGGATACGGCACCGCGGATATCCACCGGTGGGCCGATGTCGCCTACGACCTCGGCGCCCGCTGTCGCGACGTGTTCGTGTACTTCAAGCACGAGGACGAGGGGAAGGGCGCAGCGTTCGGCCAGCTGATGATGGAGCGGCTCGGTCGTTGACGGAAGGAGCCGGGGACCCCGACCGGTTCGACGTCATCGTCGTGGGCGCCGGCGGTATGGGGACTGCCGCGGCGGCGCACCTGGCGGCGCGGGGACAGCGCGTCCTCGTGCTCGAGCGCCATACCCTCGCCCACGACCGCGGCTCCTCGCACGGGCTCACGCGGATCATCCGCCTCGCCTACTTCGAGCATCCCTCGTACGTCCCGCTGTTGCGACGTGCCTTCGACCTGTGGCGGGCCCTCGAGGCCCGGGCCGGAGAGCGCCTGCTGCACGTGACCGGATCGCTCGACGTCGGTACCGCCGGTGGCCAGGTGTTCGAGGGGTCGCGGCGATCGTGCCTCGAGCACGACCTGCCCCACGAGGTGCTCGGCGGACGAGATCTGCGGGCGCGGTTCCCCGCCTGGCGCATCGACGACGATGCCGCCGCGGTGTTCCAGCCGGACGGGGGCTTCCTGCTGCCCGAACGATGCATCCTCGCGCACGCGCAGTGGGCCACCGCGGCTGGCGCTGTCATTCGCACCGGCGAGCCGGTCATCGCGTGGGAAGCCCAGGGCGGCGGCGTCGAGGTGCAGACTCCCGCCGGCACGTACGGGGCGGCGCAACTGGTGCTGGCGGCTGGCGCCTGGATGGGGGAGCTGCTTCCGGACATGGCCTCGCTGATGAGTCCGGAGCGGCAGGTCCTGGGGTGGTTTGCCATTGCCGACCGCGGTCGGTTCGCACCGGCACGGTTCCCGGTCTTCGTGCACGAGACGCCAGCGGGCATCTACTACGGGTTCCCGGAGCACGGCGTGCCCGGCTTCAAGATCGGGAAGTACCACCACCGAAGGCAGGCCGTGGAGCCCGATGCGCTGGACCGGGCCTGTCACGCGGAAGACGAGGCGGCGCTTCGCGGCGAGATCTCGCGCCACTTCCCGCTGGCGAATGGCCGGCTGCTCCAAGCCACTGCCTGCATGTTCACCAATTCGCCGGACGAGCACTTCATCATCGATCGGCACCCGCGCGCGCCGTCCGTCATGATCGTCTCACCCTGTTCGGGGCATGGCTTCAAGTTCTGTTCGGTCGTGGGAGAGATCGTGGCGGACCTGATCACCCGCGACACGTCGACGCACGACATCTCGGCGTTCCGCCTGGCGCGCCTGAGGAGGCGCCCTGACGGCACAGCAGACAGGTGAAGACTCGACGAGCGAGCAGGCGTCCACGCACTGGATCATGGCGGCGCTGCTGGGCAGGCCGCTGTCGCCATCCCCCTTCGACCTGCAGTGGATCTTCGACATCGACTCGCCGGAGTTCAACGCTATCCTGCCGACTCGCCGCGATCCTGATCGCCGCATGCGTCACCGCTGCCCCGGCGGACGCTCGGCAGACGCCCGCCGCCCCGCCTGCCGAGGCCCCGGCCGCGCCCAACGACTATGGCAGGGACGAGTCGTGGCTCTGTCGGCCGGGACGCCAGGATTCCTGCGCCATCGACCTCACGACGATGGTGATCGCCCCCGACGGCACCGCCAGGCGCGAATCGTGGGCGGCGAATCCCAATGCACCCCTCGACTGCTTCTATGTCTATCCCACGGTGTCGCGCGACCCGCTCACCTACAGCGACATGACGATCGGCGACGAAGAGCGCAACGTGGTGCGCCAGCAGTTCGCGCGCTTTGGATCCCAGTGCCGGCCGTTCGCGCCGATGTACCGCCAGGTCACGCTGCGGGGCCTTCGGGAGCGGCTCGCCGGTTCGGGCCTCGAGCTGAATCGCGGCAGCGGTTACGACGACGTGCGGGCCGCCTGGAACGACTACCTGGCGCGCGATAACAACGGGCGCGGCGTCGTGCTCATCGGCCACTCGCAGGGAGCGATGGTGCTGACCCGGTTGATGAGCGAAGAGATCGATGGCAAACCCGTGCAGAGGCGCCTGGTCTCCGCCATCCTCCTCGGGACGAGCCTGCCCGTCCCGAAGGGAAAGGACGCGGGCGGGGCGTTCCAGCGGATCCCCCTGTGCCGGGCCGCGGACCAGATCGGCTGCGTCATCACCTACGCATCGTTTCGATCGACCGTGCCGCCACCGCCCAACACGCGATTCGGCCGCGTGCGGGCAGAAGGGATGGAAGCCGGCTGCACCAACCCGGCGGCGCTCGCCGGCGGCAGCGGCCCCCTCCACGCGTACCTCACCAACCGGGGAAGCCTGATCGCCCAGGCCGCCCCGCAGAGCCCTCGGTGGACCGCGGATGGCGCGCCCATCGAGACGCCGTTCGTGAGCGTGCCTGGGCTGCTCTCCGCGCGCTGCGCCTCGAACGAGCACGCGAACTACCTGGAAGTCACGGTCCAGGCCGACCCCGCGGACGCCCGCGCCGACGACATCCCGGGCGATCTCGGAGGTCCCGGCCGCGTCCAGGCCGACTGGGGCCTGCACCTCGTGGACGTCAACATCGCGATGGGCAACCTCGTGGACATCGTCGGCCGCCAGGCCAAGGCGTACCTGTCGCAGGCACGGCGCTGAAGGACCCGCCTGGCACCGCCGGCGTGCTCGGGCCCCGAGTGCGAGGGGAGGGGCCGACGGCAGGGCGCACTTCGCCGGGGCGCTACAATGAGCCACGATGACGATTCGCGTGCTCGCCGCAAGCCTGGTGATCGCCGCCGCTTCGCTCGCGGCGTGCTCTCGTGCACCTCAGGTCACCCCCGCTGACACCCTGCTCGTCAACGGGCGCGTTTACACCTTTGCGTGGGGCGAGCCCGCTCTGGACGGGACGCCGGCGGCTGACGCGCCACACGGCCCTGACGGATGGCGCCCCGATGCAGAGGCGCTGGCCGTTCGTGGCGGCCGCATTGTCTTTGTCGGTACCTCGAAGGACGCGGAGGCCTACCGCGGGCCCTCGACGCGTGTCATCGACCTCGCGGGCGCCACGGCCCTCCCGGGCCTCGTCGACTCACACGCGCACATCTTCGAGCTGGGGCAGATGGAAACCTATCTCGATCTGACCGGTGTGGCCACCGAGGCCGAGGCCGTGGACCGGGTGGCAGCCTTTGCGGCGAAGGTGCCGAAGGGCGAGTGGATCGTCGGCCGTGGATGGGACGAAGGTGCGTGGGCGAGCCGATACCCCACGATGGCGCTGCTCAGCGAGAGGGTGCCCGACCATCCGGTCGTCCTCGCCAGCCTCCACGGGTTCGCGGTGTGGGGCAACCGGTTGGCCTTCGAGAAGGCGAAGATCACACGCGCGACCACCGCCCCGACTGGCGGAATCATCCTCAAGGACGCGGGAGGCGAGCCCACCGGCACGCTGCTCAATCGGGCCACGCCGCTCCTGCAGGCGGCCATCCCGGCGCCGACGCCGGAGCAGGCCAGGGCCTGGGTGCTGGCGGGCCTCCGCCGGATGGCCCGGGACGGCTATGTCGCCATCCACGAGGCCGGCGCGGACGCGCGGATGATGCAGGCGCTCGAATCGCTCCGCGCGGACGACCAATTGCCCGTGCGGGTGTACGCGATGCTCTCGGCGCGGGAGCCCGATCTGTGCCGCGCGTGGATGGCACGCGGGCCGCTCGTGGATCCCGAGGGGATGCTGACGGTGCGGTCGGTCAAGGCGTACTACGACGGCTCGCTGGGATCGCGCGGCGCGCGGCTGCTCGACGACTACGCCGACCAGCAGGGGCACCGTGGCGTGAGCGGCGGCGGGTATGGCTTCGACCGGGCCATTGTTGCAGAGATGATGAAGGCGGGATTCCAGGTCGGTATCCACGCCATCGGCGATGCCGGGAACCGGGAGACCCTCGAGTTCATCCAGGCGGTCGAGGGCGAGAAGGCGGAGGTTCGCGCCAACCGGAATCGCATCGAGCACGCCCAGGTCGTGCACCCGGACGATTTCGCGGGCTTCCGCTCGCACGAGGTGATCGCCTCCATGGAGCCGCCCCATGCGGTGGAGGACAAGGCCTGGGCGGAGGAACGGCTGGGCGCCGAGCGCGTGAAGGGCGCGTATGCCTGGCGGACGTTCCGGCAGAACGGCGTCCGGCTGATCTTCAACTCCGACCTGACCGGATCCGATCACAACATCTTCTATGGCCTGCACTCGGCCATCACGCGGCGGGACAAGAGCCTGCAGCCGTCGGGCGGCTGGTATCCGGAGCAGCGCATGACGCCCGAAGAGGCCGCGCGCGGCTACTCGACCTGGGCGGCATTCGCATCGTTCACCGAAAAGGACACCGGCATCCTGGCCGCGGGACGCTGGGCCGACGTCACCGTGATGGACATCGATCCCCTCGTGGTCGGCACAGCGCGGCCGGACGATCTGCTCAAAGGCAACATCAGGCTGACGATGGTCGCTGGCAGGGTGGTTCACGAGGCGGGCCGCTGATGCGCCCGGTGAGGAGTGGGGCGATGCGCGCGTGTGTGCTCGGGGTGATGATCTTCGCGCTGGCCTGCACGGCGGCGCCCAACCAGGCGGCTCCCCCGGGGGAGCCGCCAGCGCCTCCGGTCGACGTCGTGGAACTGAGCGCAGCCGGCGCGCGGGACCGACTCGCGTCCGGCTCACTCACCTCGCGTGCGCTGACGCAGGCCTACCTGGATCGCATCGCTGCCGTGGACAAGGCGGGACCGGTCATCAACTCGGTGATCGAGCTCAACCCCGATGCCCTGAAGGACGCCGACGCGTTGGACGCCGAGCGGAAGGCGGGCAAGGTCCGCGGGCCGCTCCACGGGCTGCCCGTCCTAATCAAGGACAACATCGACGCCGCGGGGATGGCCAACTCGGCGGGCTCCCTGGCGCTGGCCAATCACCGGCCGAAGGAAAACGCGTTCATCGTCACGCGCCTGCGCGACGCCGGGGCCGTCATCCTGGGGAAGACCAACCTCAGCGAGTGGGCGAACTTCCGATCGACGCGCTCCACATCGGGCTGGAGCTCGCGCGGCGGGCAGACGAAGAACCCGTACGTACTGGACCGGAACCCGTGTGGCTCGAGCGCCGGCACGGGCGCCGCGATTGCCGCAAGCCTCGCGGCCATTGGCGTCGGCACCGAGACAGACGGCAGCATCATCTGCCCGGCGTCGGTGAGCGGGCTGGTGGGATTGAAGCCGACCGTCGGCGTGGTCAGCCGGAGCGGTATCATCCCGATCTCCATCTCGCAGGACACGGCAGGCCCGATGGGGCGCACGGTGGGCGACGTCGCCCTGTTGATGAACGCGCTGGCCGGCGTCGATGCCTCGGACCCGGCGGGACCCGCGGCTGTGGGGAAGATACCGGCCGACTACGGCGCCGCCCTCTCTGCCGATGCGCTGAGAGGCAAGCGGCTCGGGCTCGTGCGGCAGGCCATGGGCTATCACCCCGACGTGGACGCTGCGATGGCACGTGCCGTGGCGGCGATGAAGGCCGGCGGCGCCGATGTCGTCGTCGTGAACTTATCCGGCTACCACCGGTGGAACGACGCCGAGATGCAGGTGCTGCTGTACGAGTTCAAGGATGGCCTGAACGCCTACCTGAGAAGAAGCGGGGCGCCGCACGCGTCGCTCGAAGCGCTGATCCAGTGGAACCTGGCGAACAAGGAGAGGGCCATGCCTTTCTTCGGCCAGGAGCTGTTCGAGCAGGCGCAGGCCAAAGGGCCTCTGACCGACCCGGTCTACGTGAAGGCGCGCGATGGCGCCCG
>CAZLBU010000031.1:0-15309 GCA_964557815.1 uncultured Bifidobacteriaceae bacterium
CGGGGTGCGAGGGCAGCCCCGGGTAGTAGACGCGCGCAATCGCGGGATGCGCCTCGAGAGCGGTGGCGACCGCCAGGGCGTTCCCGTTGTGCCGGGCCACGCGGAGAGGCAGCGTCTTCAGCCCGCGGCCCAGGGCGTAGGCGGGTTGCGGATCCAGAACCGACCCCATGAGCCGCCGGGCCTTTGCCATGGGCTCGAGGCGCGCGCGCGCGCCGGACAGCACCCCGGCCGTGACGTCGCTGTGCCCATTGAGGTACTTCGTCGCGCTCTGCATCGAGATGTCCACGCCCATCGCGAGCACTGGCTGGTTCAGCGGGCACGCGAAGGTGTTGTCCACCACCGACGTGACGCCGGCGGCGCGGCAGGCCGCGGCCACCGCCCGGACATCCACGCACCGCAGCGTCGGGTTGATGGGCGACTCGAACCACACGACCCTCGTGCGCGGCCCGATGACACGCGCCGGATCGGCCAGCTCCTCCAGGGTGACGAACCGTCCCGCGATGCCGAACCGGGGCAGCAGGTCGGTGATGAGGTGATGCGTGCCGCCGTAGATGGCGGCGCTGCAGACCACCTCGTCGCCCTGCTGCAGCAGGGTCAGCAGCGCATGGGTCGTGGCGGCCTGGCCCGAGCTGAAGAGCAGCGACTGCTCCGCGCCCTCCACCGCGGCGAGCTTCTCCTCGACGGCTACGACCGTGGGATTCTCGTACCGGCTGTACAGGTAGCCCGACGAGCGGCCCGCCTGGTAGGCCTGGACCTCCGCGGCCGACGCGAAGACGAAGGTGCTCGTCTCGTAGATGGGCGTCGTCAACGAGGGCGTGGCGCCAGAGGTCACGTGCTCGCCCGTGTGAATCAACTCGGTGCTCTTCCTCATCCCCTGCCCTCCTCCTGCCCGGGAACTACATCCGCTCCCCGCTCGCGCCGAGGATCGGCTCGATGAACTGCCGGTAGGCATCCTCGTAGCCATGCTCCATCAGCTCGTCGAGCGTGTGCCGGCGGTCCGAGCCCTCGTCCCAGGCGCCGGCCAGATCCAGCGGCCGCACGGGGTTGTGCGCCGGCCGGATGACGTATGTCAGCGGCACGCGATGCTGCAGGTGCCGCAGGGCGTCTCCGAGGGCGGCGGTCTCGGCGCTGGCGAGCTGGTCGGCGATGCGCCCCAGCCCGTCGGTGCGCGCGGGCCTCAGCGCGTGCGGCCCGGCGACGTCGGGCGCGGCCGACACGACGATGAGCTGCTCCGCCCCCGCGGCCGCGGCCTCTTCGATCACGCGGCCGACAGCGGCCGTGCGATCGGCGAGCCGGTGCGACTCCCCTCGCCAGTACGCATCGGGCGCAAAGCCGACCAGGCGGGGCTCGGACACCCCGGGCAGCGTCAGCGCCGCGCCGAGAACGTCGGCGACGTGATCGCGTGCCACGCCCGCGAGGTCGTGCGCCTCGGCGCGCCGGCTCGATGCCGCGGTCGTCGCGCCGAAGAGCGTCTTGCGATACGGCTCGCGCACCAGGCCGAAGACCATGTCCCGGCGCGCGTCGAGATCGTGCACCACGAGGACGAGCTCGCGAAAGCCGGGATGGCCCAGGTTTTCGGCGAGCAGATCCGCGTAGCGACGGCTCAGATCGCGCGGATCCGGCGCCCGCAGTCTGGCCCCGCCCCGCAGGATGCTCCAGAGGGCGGACGTCCCGGCGTCGATGGCGCGCCTCGCGTCCACCGGAGCGCCGAGCAGCGACCAGAGCGCGGGCGAGGCTGCGCTCCGGCGGATCGGGGCTCGCCACGCGTGAAGCGCCCACCCCGCGGCCAGCACGACCAGGCCGGCCAGGGCAATGAAGGTCACCAGGCGCGGCACCCACGTCGGCAGGCCCTCCGGGGAGAAGGCCGACCCCACGGCGGATAACGCGCCGCGCGACATCTCTGCGCCCTGCTCCAGTCCCGCCATCCCGAGGGCCATGGCCACGGGGTAGATGGCCGCCACGAGCAGGAGCGCCGCTGCGGGCACGGCGAACACGGCCAGGGCCGCCCATAACAGCAGCCGGAGCCAGCGGAACGTCCAGCGCCACCGGTAGAACGCGCGGGGCACCGGGCTGCGCCAGACGCCCCCGCTGTCCCAGAGGGGCGCGGCGCCGTCAATCGCGTACAGCACGGCCCCGAGCGCGCCGATGCCGCGGCCGCAGACGAGGTCGATCTTGATGCCGGTTTCGTGAAGCGCGCGGAGAACGCCCGCATGGTACGCGCCGTCGGCGCCGGTCCCTGTCAGCACCAGCGCCGTGCGACGCTCGGGGGAATAGTGGTCGGCCACTACTCGTCGTGGATGGTCACCAGCTTCAGGATCTCGAACTTGCGGCCGCCCGCGGGCGTGGTCACGACGATCTCGTCGCCCTCCTCCCGGTTGAGGATGGCGCGGCCGATGGGAGACGAGGTGGAGATGAGGCCTTTCTCGCCGTCGGCGTCCTCGGGCATCACGAGCTGGTAGACCAGCTCCTGGCCGGTGGACTCGCGCAGCGTGACCGTGGACCCGAACCCGGCCTTGCCGTGGGGGATCTTGTCCATGTTCATCAGCGCGATCTCGTTCATGCGTCGGCGCAACATGCCGATGCGTGCCTGGACGTAGGTCTGGCGCTCCTTGGCCGCCTGGTACTCCGCGTTCTCGCGGAGGTCGCCCAGCTCACGCGCGCGCTGGATCTCCTTCGGGAGCTCCATCTTCAGCTCGCGCTCGAGCACGGCCACCTCTTCTTCAAACCGCTTGAGAAGCTTTTCCTTCATCGCTCAAACTTCAGACTTTAGCATAATTGTTCCCAGCCCCATGCCGCTCATCACCAG
Source organism: uncultured Bifidobacteriaceae bacterium (assembly GCA_964557815.1). Classification (GTDB taxonomy): domain Bacteria; phylum Acidobacteriota; class Vicinamibacteria; order Vicinamibacterales; family UBA2999; genus VFZN01. The sequence continues at coordinate 2,807 of CAZLBU010000031.1, forward strand.
CCGCCAGCACGCCATCGTCAGGCAGTGTCGGGCCATCGCGCGCGGCGACGCGAACCGGCTGGTGCTCGACGGCTGGCACCTGCTCGACGAGGCGCTGGGAGCCGGCTTCGCACTGGAAACCGTGGCCGCGCGCGCGGAGGTGTCGCCCGGGCAGCGCGCCACGCTCGAACGGGCCAGGCGAGCGGGCGCGGAGGTGGTGCGCGTGTCCGCCGCTGTCATGGACGCGCTCTCACCCGTCCAGGCGCCGACCGGCGTGGTGGCCATCGCCGCGCGGCCCGCGGTGGACCCCCGCGCGCTCGCCGCGCCGGCGCCCGCGCTCGTCGTCGCGGGCTTCGGCGTCCAGGACCCTGGCAACGCCGGCGCCATCATCCGTGCCGCCGACGCCGGCGGCGCCACGGGCGTGCTGCTCGACCGGGCCTCGGCCGACCCGTGGGGATGGAAGGCCCTGCGCGCGTCGATGGGCAGCACCCTGCGGTTGCCCGTGCTGCGCGACGAGTCGGCACTCGTTCGACTCAGGGCCTGGCAGGCGGACGGCCTGCGCGTCGTGGCCGCCGACCCCGATGCGTCGGCGAGGATGTACGACGAGCGCCTCGATGGGCCAACGGTCCTCGTCGTCGGGTCCGAAGGAACCGGCGTGCCACTCGAGGTGATGCGAGCCGCCGATGCGCGCGTCCGGATCCCCATGCGTGCCCGGGTCGAGTCGCTGAACGTCGCGGTGGCCGCCGCCCTGCTGCTCTATGAAGCCGCGCGGCAGCGCGAGTGGGTCGAGATCGTATGAGCCTGTTCGACGTCGAGCCGGAGCCGGTGGACCCGCGCACCATCCCGCTGCCCGAGCTCATGCGCCCGCGCACGCTGGACGAGGTCGTCGGGCAGGACGACGTGATCGGTCCCGGGCGGCCACTGCGGGAGATGATCGAGCGCGATCTGCTCCAGTCGATCATCCTCTGGGGCCCGCCGGGCACCGGCAAGACGACGCTCGCGCGCCTCATCGCGGATCTCACCCGTGCCGAATTCGTCTCGTTCAGCGCGGTGCTGGCGGGCATCAAGGAGGTGAAGGACGTGATGGCGGCCGCCCAGGAGCGCCGCCGACGGCTGGGCACGCGCACCATCGTGTTCGTGGACGAGATCCACCGCTTCAACAAGGCCCAGCAGGACGCCTTCCTGCCGCGCGTCGAGGCCGGCGACATCATCCTCATCGGGGCCACGACCGAGAACCCGTCCTTCGAGGTGAACGCGGCGCTGCTGTCGCGATCGAAGGTGTTCGTCCTGAAGCCGCTCGACGAATCGGCCACCGTCACCATCCTCGAGCGCGCCCTCGAGGATCCCGAGCGAGGCCTCGGGCGCGAGCAGGCCGAAGCGTCGGAGGCCGTGCTGGCACACATCGCCCGATTCGCCAACGGGGACGCCCGCGCCGCGCTCAACCTGCTGCAGCTCCTGGTGGCGTCGGCCCCGCAGGGCGCCGGACAGCCGAAGATCGACGAGGCCCTGCTCGAGCGCACGCTGCAGCACAAGGCGCTGCTCTACGACAAGGGCGGCGAAGAGCACTACAACCTGATCTCCGCGCTTCACAAGTCCATGCGCAACAGCGACCCCGACGCCGCTGTCTACTGGCTGGCCCGCATGGTCGAGGCCGGCGAGGACCCGATGTACATCGCTCGCCGCCTGGTGCGCTTCGCGTCAGAGGACGTGGGGAACGCCGACCCGCAGGCGCTGGTCGTGACCATGGCCGCGAAGGAAGCGGCGCACATGCTGGGCTTCCCCGAGGCCAACACCGCGCTCGCCCAGGCCGCGCTCTACCTGGCGACGGCCCCGAAGAGTAACGCCGTGTACGCCGCCTATGGCGCTGCCGCCGAGTCGGCGAAGCACGACGTGGCCTCGCCCGTCCCTCTCCATCTTCGCAACGCGCCGACGAAGCTGATGAAGCAGCTGGACTACGGCAAGGGCTACCGCTACGCCCACGACGAGGCCGAGGGTGTCGCCGATATGGAGTGCCTGCCCGACAACCTGAAGGGACGCACCTTCTACTCGCCCACGGAGCGCGGCTTCGAGAAGGAGATCAAGCGGCGGCTGGACGGCTGGAAGGAGATCAAGCGTCGCCGGAGGGAATCGTGACCCCGGCCCCGCTTCCCTGCTCCCGGTTCCTGGCGTGATCAGATCCGCTCGAAGTTCTTCTCCACCTCCCGCCGCGTGATCCTCAGCATCACGGGGCGGCCGTGCGGACAGACCGTCGAGTACGAGGTCGCGCGCAGTTCCTCGAGGATGTGGGCCATCTTCTCGAAGGTCAGCGGGTAGTTGGCCTTTACCGCCGCGTGGCAGGCGGTGAGGGCGGCGATGCGCTTGAGGCTTTCCTCCACGCCGAGGCCGCGGTCCAGGCCCTCGATGTCGTTGGCCAGGTCGCGGAGCGCGGAGTCGCACTCGTGGTTGGGCAGGATGGCCGGGATGGCCGTCACCTTGACGGTATCGCCCCCGAACTCTTCCACCTCGAAGCCGAATCGCTCCAGCGCTTCCGCCCGTGACACGAGCGCCTCGCGCTCGGCGGGCGCCAGCTCCAGGATGATGGGCACCAGCAGCCGCTGGCTCTCGAGCGGCCGCTCCGTGAGCCGCTGCATGATTCGCTCGAACAGGACCCGCTCGTGGGCGACGTGCTGGTCGATGATCGCAATCCCCTCGTCATCGATGGCGATGATGAACGTGTCGCGAAACTGTCCCAACGGGACGAGCGGCCGCATCCCCGTGACGCCGGGAGCCTGCCCCTCCGCCCCCCGAACCTCCGTGCCTTGAACCCCCGTGCCTTGAACCTCCGTGCCTTGAACCCCCGTGCTTTGACCCCCCGTGCCTTGCCCTCCCGCGCCCGCCCACCGTGACGTGTACACCCCGCCGGCGAGCACCCCGGGAATCGCCTGCGGGATCGGCCTGCCGGGCACGAGATCGGAGGGCCGCAGCTGCAGCTCGGGCGCCGGGCCTCGCCCGAGGGCGTCAGCCACGGCGCGGCGCACGACCTCGTGCACCAGCGACTGCTCCTTGAACCGCACCTCCGCCTTCGTCGGGTGCACGTTCACGTCCACCCGATCCGGCGGCACCTCGAGGAACAGGTGCACCTCGGGGCTCCGTTCCTTGTTCGACGCCACGCTGTACGCATCGAAGATGGCGTGGGCAATCGTCTTGTCCTTCACGATTCGCCGGTTGACGAAGACATGCTGTGGCCCGCGCGTGGGGCCGTGCTCGGCCAGCGCCGCGACGTAGCCGTGGATGCGGATTCCCGCCCCCTCGCGGTGCACCTCCACCAGGTCGGGCCGGTCGCCATAGAGCTGGTACAGGCGGTCCGCGACAGACGTCACGGGTGGGCACGACAGCACCTTCCGCCCGGCGTTGAGCAGCGCGAAGCCGATGCGGGGATAGCAGAGCGCGAGTTGCGTGACCGTCTTCGAGATCTGTGCACTCTCCGCGGCGTCCGACTTGAGGAACTTGCGCCGCGCCGGCAGGTTGTAGAACAGGTCGGCTACCTCGACCAGGGTGCCCTCGGGGCCGCCGGCCTCCATCACGGACTCGATCACGCCCGCGTTGACGCGGATCTCGGTGCCGCCCGGCTCTCCCCTCGCGCGCGTCCGCAGGCGGAAGTGCGACACCGATGCCATCGACGGCAGCGCCTCGCCGCGGAACCCGAGCGTGACAATCGCCCCGAGGTCGTCGGCCCGCCGGATCTTGCTCGTGGCATGGCGCTCGAGGCTCAGCCGCGCGTCCTCCGGCTCCATGCCGATCCCGTCGTCCTCCACACGAATCAGCTTCTTGCCGCCGTACTCGGTCGTGATGGTGATGCGCGCGGCCTCGGCGTCGATGGCGTTCTCGACCAGCTCCTTGATGACCGACGCGGGCCGCTCGACCACCTCACCGGCGGCAATCTGGTTTGCCAGGTCCTCTGGCAGCTTCGTGATGCGTCTCATGTCCCGTCCCGGACCAGCCCCTACAGCCACCCCGACTTCTTGAACCAGGCGTACATCCCGGCGCTGGACAGCAGCATCACGGCCACGATCTCCCAGAACTGCGCGGTGCCTTCCCCCACGAGGCTGGGCAGGGGCACGTTCATGCCGAAGAGGCCGGTGATGACCGTCAGAGGGCCGAACAGGGTGGCGATGACCGCGAGCAGCCTCGAGACGTCGGCCAGCCGATTCGACACGCTGGCAAGGTGAGCGTCGAGAATACCCGTCACACGATCCTGGAACATGATGGCGTCCTCGGCGATGCGGGCGTACTGGTCGTAGACGTCCCGGAACCGGTAGGCCATCTCCTGGTTGATGATCTCGAACTCCCGCCTCGCGAGGCGGCCGACGACATCGCGCTGGGGTACCACAATGCGACGCAGGGCCGAGATATCCCGCTTGGCGGCCAGGATCTCCCCGGTGAGCGTGCCCGAGCCTCCCTCGATCACCCGATTCTCGATGTCGTCGAGACGCTCCTCGATTTCATCGACCTCGGGCCGGTAGTGGTCCACCATCGTGTCCACGATCCGGTGCAGCAGGGCCACGGGCCCCTCCGCCAGGATGTGCGCGGTGCGCTCGCACAGCTCGGTCACGTGCGCGATGCTGCGGCGGCGCCCGTCGTGAACCGTCACGAGAAACGACGCGCCGAGGAAGAAGTCCGTGTCGTGCGTCTCGAAGGTGTGTTCGGGGGCATGGAAGTTGATGCCGTGGAAGACCAGGTACAGGTAGTCGCCGTACGACTCGATCTTGGGATGCGGCTCCCGTTGCAGCGCCGACTCCACGGCCAGGTCGTGGAAACCAAAGATCTCCGACAGCATGCGCCCCTCGGCCTCGGTGGGCTCCACGAAGTCGGCCCAGACCGTCACGCCGCTGCCCGGCTTCAGCCACGCGGGGTCGACCGAGGTGACCTCGCGGGTGGCGCCGTGTTCGTGGACGAAGATTCTCGTCATCGCGTCCCCGGGAGCCCGAGGGGCTGGACCAGCGCGGCGAAGCGCGGCTCGTTCCGGAGCGGATCGAGGACAGGGGCCACGCCCGCGACCTCGCCCTGCCAGGGCTCCAGCGCCCGGCGGCCGGCCGCCAGGCCCTGCACGATGCGCTCGTCGGTGACCGCCGCGCCGCCCCACACCGCTTCGATGCGCGCCTCCTTGCCGACCAGCCTCCCGAGATCTCGGGCCAGGTCCCCGAGCACGTCGAACGCCCTGCGAGCCCCAGAACCCGAGAGCCCCAGAACCCGAGACCCCTAGTCCCCCACCTTGACGCTGAGCGCCGCCTGCGCCGCGGCCAGGCGCGCGACGGGGACGCGATACGGCGAGGCGCTGACGTAGTCCAGCCCGACCTGATGGAAGAAGTGCACGGACGCGGGATCGCCGCCGTGTTCGCCGCAGATCCCCACCTTGAGGTCCGCGCGCGTGGCCCGGCCCTTCTGCACGCCCATCGCCACCAGTTGGCCCACGCCGGCGGCGTCGAAGGTGGCGAACGGGTCCCTGTCGAGAATCTTCTTGTCCTGGTAGACGCGCAGGAACTTGCCCACGTCGTCCCGCGAGAAGCCGAAGGCCATCTGCGTGAGGTCGTTGGTGCCGAACGAGAAGAACTGTGCCTCGGCCGCGATCTCGTCCGCCGTCACGGCGCCGCGCGGGACCTCGATCATGGTGCCGACCAGGTACTTGATCCTGATTTTCTGCTCCTTCATCACGTCGGCAGCCACGCGGTCCACGATGGCCTTCTGGTCCCTGAGCTCTTTCACGAGCCCGACCAGCGGGATCATGATCTCCGGCACGACCTTCAGGCCCTCCTTGTTGAGCTGGCAGGCGGCTTCCATGATGGCGCGCGCCTGCATCTCCGAGATCTCCGGATAGGTGATCCCGAGACGGACGCCGCGGTGGCCGAGCATCGGGTTGAACTCATGGAGCTGCTCCACGCGCGCCAGCAGCGCCTTCTTCTCGGCCAGGGCCTTGCCGCCCTTCCCGGTGGCCTCCATGACCGCGATCTCCACCATCAGGTCCTCGCGCTTCGGGAGGAACTCGTGCAGCGGTGGATCGATGGTGCGGATCGTCACGGGCGAGCCGTGCATCGCCTTGAACACGCCGTAGAAGTCCTGGCGCTGCAGCGGCAGCAGCTCCGCCAGCGCGGCGCGCCGATCCGCCTCGTTGTCGGCCAAGATCATTCGCTGGACGATGGGAATGCGACCTTCCCCGAAGAACATGTGCTCCGTGCGGCACAGGCCGATGCCGCGGGCGCCGAACTTGTACGCCAGCTCCGCCTGGTCCGGCTGGTCCGCGTTGGCGCGCACACCCAGGCGACGGAACTTGTCGGCCCAGGTGAGCAGCTGGTTGAAGCGCTGGTAGATGTCCGACTCGGCGGGCTTCATCTTCCCGCCCACCACCTGGAGGATCTCGCTCGGGTGCGACGACACGCGCGCGATCTTCACTTCACCCGTGAGGCCGTCGAAGGCCACCCAGTCGCCTTCCTTGAGGACCTGCCCCTTCACCGTCACCGTCCGGCCGTGCTCGTCGATCTGGAGCTCACCGGCGCCGACGATGGACGGCTTGCCCATCTGGCGCCCCACCACGGCGGCGTGCGACGTCATGCCGCCGGTGGCGGTGAGGATGCCCTGCGACACCCACATGCCGTGGATGTCGTCGGGCACCGTCTCGCGTCGTACCAGGATGACGGGCTTCCCCTGGTTGGACCAGGCCACCGCCTCCTCGGACGTGAACACCAGCTGTCCGCACGCCGCGCCGGGCGAGGCGGGCAGACCCCGGGTGGCCACCGGTATCGACTTCCATTCCTTCGGGTCGAAGCCGGGCGCGAGCAGCTGCGACAGCGCTTCGGGATCCACGAGCAGGAGGGCGTCTTTCGGGGTGATCAGCCTCTCCTTCACGAGATCGGTGGCGATGATGACCGCCGCGTGGCCGGTGCGCTTGCCGCTGCGCGTCTGCAGCATGTAGAGCCGGTCGTCCTGGATGGTGAACTCGAAATCCTGGATGTCCTTGTAGTGCCGCTCGAGCCGCGTGGTGATCTGGCGAAGCTGCTGGTACGCGTGCGGCATCACCTTCGCCAGCTCGCTGATGGGCTGCGGCGTGCGGATGCCGGCCACGACGTCCTCGCCCTGCGCGTTGATGAGGAACTCGCCGAAGAACTCCTTCGCGCCGGTGGCGGGGTTGCGCGTGAAGCCCACGCCCGTGCCGGAGCGATCGCCCGTGTTGCCGAACACCATCATCTGCACGTTGACCGCCGTGCCGATGGAGTCGGGGATGTCGTAGATACGCCGGTACTCGCGGGCGCGCGGGTTGTTCCACGAGCGGAACACCGCGTTCCGGGCCATCTTCAGCTGCTCGTTCGGATCCTGCGGGAACGGCTTGCCCGTCTTCTTCCGGACGACGGCCTTGTAGGCGTCGACCACGTCGCGCAGGGCGGCCTCGTCGAGGTCGGTGTCGAGCGACACGCCCTCCGCCTTCTTGATCGCCTCGAACTCGTGCTCGAATGCGGCCTTGGGAATCTCCAGCACGACGCTGCCGAACATCTGCATGAACCGGCGGTAGCTGTCGTAGGCGAACCGGCCGTTCGAGGTGCGGCGCTTCAGGCCCTCGACGGCCGCGTCGTTCAGGCCGAGGTTCAGGATGGTGTCCATCATGCCTGGCATCGAGAACTTCGCGCCGGAGCGAACCGACACGAGCAGCGGGTTCTCGGTCGATCCGAGCGTGGCACCGGCGGCTTTCTCCAACCGCTTGAGGTGCGTCGCAATCTCGGCGTCGATGGCCGCGGGCAGCTTGTGGCCCTGCGCGTAGTACAGGTTGCAGGCGTCGGTCGAGATGGTGAAGCCCGGGGGCACGGGCAGGCCGGCATTGGTCATCTCAGCGAGGCCGGAGCCCTTGCCGCCGAGCGTGTCCTTCATGTGGCGATTGCCTTCGGCCTTGCCGCCGCCGAAGAAATACACGTACTTCTTCGCGCGGCCGACGGCCTTCACGCCTGGGGCGACCTTCTTCGCCGCGATCTTCCTCTTCGGTGCTGCAGCCTTCTTCGAAGCCTTCTTGGCCATGGGCGGTTATGACTCCTGCGGTACGATTTCCGATACGTCTGCCAGCTGGAGGACGAGGTGCTCCAGCGTCCACATCAGCCGGAGCCGCGCCTCGCGCAGCCCGGCATCCTCGGTCATCACCATCACGTCGTCGAAGAACGTCGCGACGGATGGCCCGAACTTCGCGGCCTCCTCGAAGGCCTGCTTGAAGGAGTTCCCCGCGGCGACCGCGGTGTCAATCACCGGGCGGCGCTGCTGGACCTCCTGCCACAACGCGCGCTCGGCCGGCTCCTTCAACAGCGAATCGAGCGGCGGGCCTGCCTGATCGATCGATGCCATGGACGGAGTCGCCGGCACGTTCTTGGCGACGATGTTCCGCACGCGCTTGAAGAGCGTGGCCAGCTGCCGGAAGTCGTCCGTGTCGGCGACCGCTGCCAGGACTTCGAGCTTGCGGCGCGCCACCAACGGGCTGATCTCGCGGATATCCCCGTGAGTGACGGCGCGCACGTTCCGGATGTCGTGGCCGCGCTGCTCGAGGACGTAGCGGAGACGCTCGGTGATGAAGAGCCACAGGGCCGTGCCGTAGCCGGAGGGATCCCGCTCCAGGGAATCGCTGATCAGGTCTCCGAACGGCTCCTGGGCCCTTTCGACCAGCTGGTGCAGGGGGATGCGGACATCCAGGCCCGTCAATTCCGGCAGGTCCACCAGCGTCCGGATCATCCCCTGCGCGGCCCGGCGCAGCCCGTACGGGTCGCGCGATCCGGTGGGGCGCTCGCCCGCCGCGAACATCCCGACGAGGCTGTCCAGCTTGTCCGCCAGCGACACCGCGGCCCACGTGACCGCCGCCTCGCCCAGCTGGGCGTGCGTCGGCGGGGCGTCGGCCTCCACTCCCTGCGGCAGGTAATGGTGGTAGACGGCCCTCCAGACGGCCTCGGGGTGGCCGTCCTCGCGGGCGTAGATGCCCCCGATGGTTCCCTGCAGCTCGGTGAGCTCGCGGACCATGTCGGTGGCCAGATCGGCCTTGGACAGCCGCCCCGCCTCGGCCGCATGCGGCGCCAGGTCGGGACGGCCCAGCACCTCGCGGCACAGCCACTCGGCCAGGCCGCTCACCCGCTCGGCCTTGCCCCGGTAGCTCCCCAGCTTCTTGTGGAAGAGCACCGTGTCCAGGCGCTCGATGAAGCCGTCCAGCCGCTGCTGCCGGTCGGCATCCCAGAAGAAGCGGGCATCGCGCAGGCGCGCCGTCAGCACGCGCTCGAGGTTGCGCGACACCACCTCCGGCCTCTCGGGCTCGGTGTTGAGGACGGCCAGGAACACGGGCAGCAGCGCTCCGCCGTCGTTCAGCACCGGGAAGAAGTGCTGGTGGTGAATCATCGTGGTCGTCAGCACTTCCTCGGGGAGCGAGAGGAACTCCTCGGGGAAGTGTCCCGACAGCACGAACGGGTACTCGACCAGGTCGGGCACCTCCTGGAGCAGCGACTGCCCCACGAGCGCCGTGGCCACGCGGCCGCCCTTCCGGCGCGACTCCACGTCCAGCTCCCGCGCGATGCGGCTGTGCCGCTCGTCGCGTTCGAGCACGACGAAATGCTCGGAGAGGCGCTTGCGGTAGTCGTCGAAGCCCTTGACCTTCACGGCCCGGCCCGCCCGGCCGCTCGTGGCCAGGAAGCGGTGGCCGTAGGTGACGGCGCCGGAGCGCACCTCCTGGACGAGGCCACCCATCGCGTCCGGCGTGCGAAGAATGGCAAACGGCACCACGCGGCCGCCGTAGAGGAACACGATCCAGCGGATGGGCCGGCCAAATGGCAGCTCGCCCTTCCCATCGTCGAGCATCGCGTCCCAGCGCATCAGCTTGGGGAAGGCCAAGGCCCGGAGCGCGGAGGTGAGCACGTCCGGCAGCACGTCCACCGCCGCCTTCCCCCGCTGCTGCCTGCGCACCGCGAGGTAGGTGCCCTTCTTCTCGGGCACCTCGAGGCGCTCGAGCTGCGAGACGTCGACGCCCTGCTTGCGCGCGAAGCCTTCCGCCGCCGGCGTGGGGGTCCCCGACTTGTCGAACGCCGCGCTGACGGGCGGGCCCGTGATCACCTCTTCCAGATCGCTCTGGCGCTCGGACACTCGCGCGAATCGGGCGGTCAGCCGACGGGGCGTTGAGAAGGTCTCCACCGGCGCGTCCGCGCTCAACCGGGCCGCCTTGAGGCTCGTCTCGAGCGTGGCGCCAAAGGCGCTCGTGAGCGCCGGCAGCCAGCTGGCGGGCAGTTCCTCCGTTCCAATCTCGATCAGCAGTTCGCGGTCCACGTCGATACCTCGGCTTCTGGCGTCAGGCGGGCGGCGTCAGCGCTCGTCGTGAGGCGGGGCCGCGGCGGCGCTCTCCTCCGCGTAGCGCCTGCAGATGGCCACCGCGAGCTGCCTCACCCGCAGGATGTAGGCCGTGCGCTCGGTGACGCCCACGCTGCCACTCGCGTCCAGCAGGTTGAAGAGGTGCGAGCACTTCAGGCAGTGCTCCAGCGCCGGGAGGATGAGACCCGCCGCGAGCAGCTGCTCACCGAACGCATAGGTCTCGTCGAACTGCCGGCGATGGTACGCAGAGAAGGTGGCCTGCTCGATGCCCGTCTCCTGGTTGAAGGCGTACTTCGACTGCTCGACTTCCTCGCGCAGCCGCACGGCGCCGTATGGGACACCCGGCGCCCACTGCAGGTCGAAGACATTGTCCACGCGCTGCAGGAACATGGCGATGCGCTCCAGCCCGTAGGTGATCTCGCAGGAAACGGGCGAGAGATCCACGCCGCCCACCTGCTGGAAGTAGGTGAACTGGGTGATCTCGAGCCCGTCGAGCAACACCTGCCAGCCGATGCCCCAGGCCCCCAGGGTGGGCGATTCCCAGTTGTCCTCCTCGAACCGGATGTCGTGGAGCCGCGGGTTGATGCCGCACGCCTCCAGGCTCTCGAGGTAGGTCTGCTGCACCTCGTCCGGGGACGGCTTCAGGATGACCTGCATCTGGTGATGCTTGAACAGCCGGTTCGGGTTCTGGCCGAACCGGCCGTCGTCAGGGCGGCGGGAGGGCTGCACGTAGGCCACGTTCCAGGGGGTGGGCCCCAGCACGCGCAAGAGGGTCTCCGGGCTCGACGTGCCCGCTCCGACTTCGAGGTCGAGGCCCTGCTGGATGAGGCAGCCCTTCGACGCCCAGAAGGCGGACAGTTTGAGGATGAGGTCTTGGAAGGTCACGGGAACAGGTTCGCCTCAGGGCGCCGGCATACGGCGCAACTCGTGAATCACTCGTATCGAACGCGGCTCGCGATCCAGATGCGAGCGAATCAGCATGCGGTGGACATGCTCCAGTTCCCTCAGGGCCCGCGACGTCGCCCCGAGGGCCTCCACGCCCACCGGCGCCACGCGCCGGACACCGCCGACGAAGGCCGCGGCCTCCGCCGAGAGCGACAGGTTCGTCGGGTAGACGCCCTGCAGCTTCAGAAGCCAGCACTCGAAATACCGCGCCAGCGGCTCGACCGGCACCCCACCCACCAGCGCCTCCAGCGTGGCCGTCCCCAGGCGGAACAGCCGTTCGTCCGGGTCGGCCTCCGCGGCCCACTCGTCGATGAGCTCCGCGAAGTAGTGGCTGTATCCGAGCGCCTCGGGGCTGGCCGCCACGAGCGGCGACGTGACCGGCTCGGCGTAGTTCAGGCCCACCAGTTCACGCCGCTCCTTCTCGAAATACGCGACGCGCACGTGCGTCAGCGGCTCGAGCGCTCCCCGAAAGCGGGACCGTGCCCTCCGCGCGTGCTCGGCGACGCCCCGCTTCTTCCCACGGTCGGCCGTGAGGAACACCACGATCCGGTCCGCTTCGCCCAGCTTGTAGGTTCGAAGCACGAGGGCGTCGGCCGTATGGAGCGGCATCCGTGCCGCCTATTCTATCTCGCCAGGTACTTCAGGAACACGGTGGCCAGGCCCAGGAACGAGGCGAATCCAACGACGTCGGTGAAGGTGGTGATGAACACGGCGGAGGCCAGCGCCGGATCCACCTTGAGCGCCTTCAGCCCGAGCGGCACCAGGGTGCCGGCGGTGGCCGCCACGAACATGTTGCAGACCATCGCCGCGCCGAGCAGCAGCCCCAGCATCGGATCGGCCTTGGTCAGCCAGGCCACGCCGGCCGCCACCACCCCGAGAGCCAGGCCGTTGCCCAGCCCGATAAGCGATTCCTTCGCCAGCGCCTTCCGCGCGTTGACCCACGAAAGCTCGCCCAGCGCAAGCCCGCGCACGATGACCGTGAGCGTCTGGGTGGCGGCATTGCCGCCCATGCCGGCGACGATGGGCATGAACACGGCCAGCGCCGTGACCTGCTGGATGGTCCCCTCGAACAGGGCGACGACCGACGCCGCCACGAACGCGGTCACCAGGTTGATGCCCAGCCAGGGCAGGCGCTTTCGCAGCGCCTCGGCCGGTGGGGTGGCAATGCGCTCGTCACCCGAGACGCCGGCCAGGCGCAGCAGGTCTTCGGTCGCCTCGTCCTTGATGACGTC
>CAZLBU010000032.1:0-1942 GCA_964557815.1 uncultured Bifidobacteriaceae bacterium
CTGTTGGGACGCCGGTCAACGCGCGGCGGCGGCCGTCTCGGTGGACTCGGCGTGCGGGTGGAACTGCTGGTCGAAGAAGCTCACCTCGCCCGTCTCCACCGAATAGATACCCCCGACGATGCCGACCTTGCCCTCGTTGAAGAGGTGCTCGAGGATCGGGCTGCGATCCAGGATGGCCCGCATCTGGTGGCGGGTATTCTCGAGGGCCACCCGTTCGATGCGCTCGGCCTCCGGGAGATCGGCGCCCCCCATCCTCTCGACCTCGTAAACGGCCGGGCCGATCTTGCCGAGCAGTCCGGTCAGGTGTCCCATCTGGACGTGGCTGCAGGCGCCCTTGACCGCGCCGCAGCGGGTGTGGCCCAGCACCACGATGAGCTTCGCGCCGGCCACCTGGCAGGCGAACTCCATGCTGCCGAGGATGTCCTCGTTCAGCACGTTCCCCGCCACGCGGACGCTGAAGATGTCCCCCAGCCCCTGGTCGAAGATGAGCTCGGCGCTCGTCCTGGAGTCGATGCAGCTGAGGATGATGGCAAACGGGTGCTGGCCATCCGAGGTCTCGTTCACCTGCTGCAGCAGGTTGCGGTTCAGCCGCAGGTTGCTGATGAACCGCTGGTTCCCCTCCTTGAGGATGTCGAACGCCTTCTCCGGCGTCAGGCTCTGCTGGATCTCTTTCGTCTGTGTGCGCATGTCATCCTCGTCTGGCTGGAACACGGACAGCTATTGTCCTCCGATTCGCCCCGGCGGGCCCACCCCGCCCCTGCTGGCCTCGTCAGGCCGCTTCGGGCGCCTGGCGTGCCACGCGCTTGCGCTCGCGGCGAATCACGCGCTGGACGCGCCGCATGGAGTCGTTCTGGCGCCGCAACGCGTCGAGCCCCCGGATGGTCAGGTCGATGTTCACGAGCTTCGCGCGCTGTTCGAAGTCCCTCAGGATCTCGTAGACGTCGTAGTCGATGTTCACCGACCGCGTGGCGTCGATCTCGACCCGGGTGCCGGGCGGAATGGCGTTCAGCGTCCGCATGATCGTCGCCCGGTTCAGGAACGACACGTCCTCGGACAGCGACAGCCGCACGACCTCGCCGGGCTTGTGAGGCCTCGCGTCCACGAAATACGGGTTGCGGTAGTTCGTGAGCAGGATGAAGAAGACGGCGACGGCCATCCCCAGCCCGATGCCCACCAGCAGATCCGTCACGAGGATGCCCACGACCGTGATCATGAAGGGGATGAACTGGTAGGGACCCAGCTGGTACATCGCGGCAAAGAGCGACGGCTTCGCGAGCTTGTAGCCCACGACCAGCAGGATGGCCGCGAGGGTCGCCAGCGGGATGAGATTCAGGAGCGCCGGCGCGGCGACGACCGCCGCCAGCAGCAGCACGCCGTGCAGGATGGCCGACAGCTTCGTCCGCCCCCCCGACTGGATGTTCGCCGAGCTGCGCACGATGACCTGCGTGATCGGGAGCCCGCCGATGAGGCCGGAGACGATGTTGCCGAGGCCCTGGGCCTTCAACTCGCGGTCCGTCGGGGTGACACGCTTCATCGGGTCGAGCCGGTCCGTCGCCTCGACGCATAGCAGCGTCTCGATGCTGGCCACCACCGCCAGCGTGATCGCCGTGGTGTACACCGCCGGGTTGGCCAGCTGCGAGAAGTCGGGCAGCGTGAACAGCGACAGGAAGCCTCGCACGCCCTCCGAGACGGGAATCTGCACCAGGTGAGTCGAGGCGATGGCCACCGACGGCGCGACGGCCTTGAACGCCTCGTTGAGCAGGATGCCCAGGGCGACCGCGACGAGCGGCCCCTGGATCCAGAGGGAGGCCTTCATCCGCTTGATGATCGGCTGCTCCCAGAGCACCAGCACGACCAGCGAAACCATCGCCACGGCCAGGGCGCCCGGCTGGATGAACCCCAGCATCTGCCCCAGCGCGGACAACGTGTTCTCTCCTCCCGC
>CAZLBU010000032.1:1952-4675 GCA_964557815.1 uncultured Bifidobacteriaceae bacterium
TCATGAAGGAACGCATCCACGGGCCGAAGGCCACTGGCCCCTTTGGCCATCAAGCGGGAAATGGCCGCCTCCACCTTGGGCCTCCCGATGTCCGCAACGTCGTAGAGCGGCTGCCGCCCGGGATTCCCGGCCTCAACCCGGTCTCCGTCGATGATGGTGAGCCCGATGCCGGTGAGCATCCCCTTGATGACGGACGAGGGGAAGTAGTAGCCGATGATCCCGGCGCGCGCGAAGCCGAGCGCCACCTGGATCACGCCGGCCAGCACCACCGCGAGCAGGAAGGTCTCCCAGGCGCCGAGGGTCGTGATGGCGCCGAGCACGATCACCGCCAGGCCGGCAGCGGGCCCGCTGACCCCCAGTGCCGACCCGCTCGCCGCCCCCACGACCAGGCCGCCGACCACCCCCGCGATGATGCCGGAGAACAGCGGCGCGCCCGACGCGAGCGCAATCCCCAGGCAGAGCGGCGTAGCCACCAGGAACACCACCACGGCGGCGGGCAGGTCGTGCCGGAGCGTCTCGGGAACCTTGAAATGTCGCATGCGCGTGTCTCCTGTGCTACTCGACAGTGCCCGTCGACGGTAGCAGGGCGCGCGCGGGCGGGACCATTACAAATTTCCGGACACCACCTGTGGAATTTTCGATGAATCCCTTCTGGATTCATCGGAGTCTTGAAGAGCTGGGCCGGGGGGCTTCAGAGGGGTGGCCGGGGCAACCCGGCTGTCAGGCGCTCGGCGTGGCGGGCGGGCGCGGCTCGAGGCGGCCGTTGGCCCGTTCGTCTTCCAGCCAGGCGGCGATCTGCTCGCGAGTCCAGCGGTGGTCGTCGTTCAGGTGGACCAGGATGGACGCGAGCGTGAGGGTCTTGCGGCACCCCTCCGCGGGGCAACGGCGGATGGTGCCCTCCAGGCAATCGAAGAACCACTCGAGGTCCTTCGTCGGACGAGTGCCGTCGGCGTTCTGGGGCAGCCGATACATGCCCTCGTACGCCGCCCCGAGGGCACACGACGCATTCCGGCCCTTGAAGTAGTCCCCGAAGGCCTGATCCCGACGCCGCGCCGCGCCCGCGCGGATGAACGCCGCCAGCTCCTTCTCGCCGTGGTGCTCGGACATGGAAGGCCTCGCTTCGCTTGGGCCGGCTTCGCCGGGTAGGCCGCGCTTCGCTTGGGCCGGCTTCGCCGGGTAGGCCGCGCTTCGCTTGGGCCGGCTTCGCCGGGTAGGCCGCGCTCCGCGCGGTGGGCGGCACCACCGTGCCGTGGGCGGCGCTTGCGCGCCGTGGCAACCGACGCGCCGAAGGGCGTGCCGACCGCAGGCCCACCGGCCGGAGGCCCGCCCTCTAGAACCCCTTGCCCAGCCTCTCCTGCAGTTTCTCCCTGTAGCCGCGGCTGAGCGTGAGGCGCGTGCCGTTGTGCAGCACCACCACGTACTCGCCGTTGAACCACGGCTGCAGCTCCTTGATCCGATCCGTGTTGACGATGCGCGAGCGGTGGATGCGGACGAAGCGCCGGCCGTCCAGCCGCCCCTCCATGTTGTTCATCGTTTCGCGGAAGAGGTGCGAGTCGCTGGCCAGGTGCAGGCGCACGTAGTTGCCGGCGGCCTCCACCCATTCGATGTCGTCGGTGCGCAGGAAGAACACGCGCCCGCCGGACTTCACGACCAGGCGATCCATCTTCTGCGGCTCGGGCTTGATGTCCTGCACGAGCGCCATCAGGCGGCGGCCCAGGTCTCCGGCCCGGCGGCGCTCCACGTGGGCGCGGGCGTGCTGCAGGGTCTGCTGGAAGCGATCGCGGCCGAACGGCTTCAACAGGTAGTCGAGGGCGTGGACCTCGAAGGCCTTGAGCGCGTACTCGTCGTACGCCGTCACGAAGACCACCGCTGGCATGCGCTCGGGGCCCACGTGCTCGATGACGCGAAAGCCATCGCAGGCCGGCATCTGCACGTCGAGGAACACGAGGTCGGGTTGTTGCTGCTGGATGGCCGAAATGGCCTGCGAGCCGTCGGCGCACTCGCCGATGAGCTCGATGTCCTTCTCCTGCCCCAGGAGGCCGACCAGGCGCTCGCGCGCCATCGGCTCGTCGTCCACCACCACGGTTCGGATCTTGTTCACGCAGCCCCCTCTACGGCCTGCACCCCCACCACTTCCTCGGCAACCTCCGCCAGCGGTACGGCAATCAACACCAGCAGCCCGCCCTCAGGCGGCTGCCGGAATTCAAAGCGGTGGAGCGACCCGTAGAGATGCTCCAGCCGCGCACGCGTGTTCGAGAGCCCGACCCCCCGGTTGAAATCGGACAGCCGGGCCGCCGACAAGCCCACCCCGTTGTCCTGGACGTTCAGCTCCAGCATCCCCCCCACCCGGCGGGACCGAATGGTGATGGTGCCGGGCGCGGGGCGGGGCCCGATGCCATGCTTGATGGCATTTTCGACGAGCGGCTGCAGGATAAGGTTTGGCACCAGGGCGTCGAAGGTATCCGGCTGCACGTCGAACACCACCGTGAGACGGTCCCGAAACCGCGTTTGTTCGATCTCCAGATACTTGGATAGGAAATCCAGTTCTTCCTTCAGCGACACTTCCTGGACCCCCACCATCTGGAGCGAGATGCGCAGCAGGTCACTGAGCCTGGCGATCATGGCGTCGGCGGCCTCCACGTCGCGGTGCATGAGCGCCGAGATCGTGTTGAGGGTGTTGAAGAGGAAGTGCGGCTGCAGCTGCCGCTGCAGCGACTGCAGCT
>CAZLBU010000032.1:4685-9645 GCA_964557815.1 uncultured Bifidobacteriaceae bacterium
CGCCTGCGCCACGTGCCGGTACGCCAGCGCATGGCACAACCCGACGATGGCCCAGTAGGTCATCATCTCCCAGTCGAAATTGAGAAAGAACATCCGCTGCGCCTCGCGCTGCCACGAGGCCGTGGATTCACCGATCGTCCAATAGGTCGCCACCCGCGTCGCCACCGACATCGCCACGTGCAGCGTCGTCGCCACGAACACGCCCGCCAGGTGCATCGGCAGCGAGACGCGCCAGTGCTGCTTGTCGAGGGGGAACCGGCGTGACAGCCAGAAGATGCCCGGGGCCAGGCAGGCCCACGAGTACCAGTAGCCCAGGTTCAGCACGAAGAGCAGGCCGAAGGGCGCCGGCTTTTCCGTGAAGGTGGAGACGAAGTAGTACGACTGGAACGACGAGAATAAAGTCAGGCCGGTCGCGACGAGGAAGAAGGCCAGCGGCCGGATCCTGACCCAGTCGTCCTTTTGCATTCTCCGACTATCAGCGCCTTGCGGGAACGGATCAAGCAGAGAGTCATCCGTCCCAGCGCTCGTCCCACGCAGTGGCCGTAATCGGACGACGTTGTCCGGAAGCGGAACGTGGAAGGACCGCATCTGCATGTCTGCGCCGGGGTGTTGCAGTACGCATGCCGGGAAGGCGCCGTGCGGGCGCACAGTGGGCGCGGCTTTGCCGCGTAGGCCGCGCCCAGAGGGGCCTCGCCGCTTACGCGGCTCGGTGGGCCGCGCTTCGCGCGGTGGGCGGCGCTTCGCGCCGTGGGTTCCCACCCGCCGCCAGGCGGGCCCACGCGCCCGCAGGGCGCGCCCACGCGGCCCGAAAGGGCCGCGCCTTACCGCAGGCCCTCCAGCAGCAGGAACCCGAGCGGCGGCACGGTCAACGAAAGGGACTGCCCGAACCCGTGCGCGGGGACAGCTTCGGTGCGGACCTCGCCGCCGTTCCCCATGTTGCTGCCCCCGTACACCGAGGCGTCGCTGTTCAGCACCTCGCGATACGGGCCCGCCGAGGGCACGCCAATCCGGTAGCCGTGGCGCGGCATCGGCGTGAAGTTGACCACGGCCACGACGTGCGACGCGGCGTCCGCCCCGCGCCGCACGAGCGACAGGACGCTGTTCTCGTGATCGTGGCAGTCGATCCACTGGAAGCCATCGGGCCTGTCGTCCCGCTCCCAGAGCGCGGGCGCCGAGACATACGCGTGGTTCAGATCCTTCACCCACCGCTGGAGCCCCGCGTGGCGCGGGTCCCCCAGCACCTCCCAATCGAGCTGGCCGTCGTGGTTCCACTCGCGCCACTGGCCGATCTCGCCGCCCATGAAGAGCAGCTTCTTGCCCGGGTGCGCGAACATGTAGCCGTAGAGCGCCCGCAGGGTCGCGTGGCGCTGCCACACGTCGCCCGGCATCTTGTCGAGGAGCGATCGCTTGCCGTGCACCACCTCGTCGTGCGAGAACGGCAGCACGAAGCGCTCGCTGTAGGCGTACATCAACGAGAAGGTCACGCGGTTGTGATGCCACTTGCGGTACACCGGATCCTGCGCGGTGTAGTCGAGCATGTCGTGCATCCACCCCATGTTCCACTTGTAGGTGAATCCGAGGCCGCCGAGGTGCACGGGCCGCGTCACCCCCGGCCACGACGTCGACTCCTCGGCGAAGACGACCGCGCCGGGGCACTCGGTGGCGACGAGCGCGTTCAGCTGCTCGAGAAACGCGATGGCCTCCAGGTTCTCGCGGCCGCCGTACTGGTTGGGCACCCACTGTCCCGGCTGGCGCGAGTAATCCAGGTAGAGCATCGACGCAACCGCGTCCACGCGCAGGCCGTCCACGTGGAACTCCTCGAGCCAGTAGAGGGCGTTGGACAGGAGGAAGGAGCGCACCTCGTGCCGCCCGTAGTTGAAAACCAGCGTGCCCCAGTCCTGGTGCTCGCCCTGCCGCGGGTCCGCGTGCTCGTAGGCGGCGGTACCGTCGAAGCGCGCGAGGCCGTGCCGGTCCTTCGGGAAGTGGCCGGGCACCCAGTCGAGGATGACGCCGAGGCCCGCCTGGTGACAGGCGTCCACGAAGAACTTGAAATCGTCGGGCGGCCCGAAGCGGCTCGTCGGCGCGAAGAAGCCGATCACCTGGTAGCCCCAGGAGCCGGTGAAGGGATGCTCCATCACCGGCAGCAGCTCGAGGTGCGTGAAGCCCATGGTCTTCACGTAGGGCACCAGCTGCTCTGCCATCTCGCGATAGGTGAGCAGCCGGCCATCCGGCGACCTGCGCCAGCTGCCCAGGTGTACCTCGTAGATGGACATCGGCCGCCCAATCCACCGGTCGTGCCCCGTGCGGGCGGCCATCCATGCCCGATCGCCCCACGCGTAGTCGTCGCTCGACCAGACGATGGAGGCCGTGCGCGGCGGCACCTCGAAGTACCGGCCGCAGGGATCGGCCTTGAGGTTCACCGAGCCGTCGGCGCCCAGCACCTCGAACTTGTAACGGTCGCCGGCGGCCAGGTCGGGCAGGAACGTCTCCCAGTAGCCGCTGGACCTGAGGCGCATGGGATGCACGCGGCCGTCCCACCCGTTGAAGTCCCCCACCACGCTCACCCGCCGCGCGTTGGGCGCCCAGACGGCGAAGTGCACGCCTCGCCGGATGCCGTGCGTGATGGGCCGGGCGCCGAGCTTCTCGAACGCCCGCACGTGGGTGCCCTCGGCCAGCAGGTGCAGGTCGTAGTCGGTGAGGACCGGGCCGTACCGGAACGGGTCGTCGAGGGTGAACGCGTAGCCACTTCCCAGCGTGACGCGCAGGCGGTAGTCGAACCCCTCGCGGCCGGTGGCGGGCAGGATCAGCTCGAACAGCCCCTCCGGGTGTACGCGGGTCATCGGGCGCGCGTCCTGCCCGTCCGGGGCCGTCACCGCAAGCGCCCCCGCCCGCGGCCAGAAGGCCCGGATGGTCAGGTCCTGGCCGGCCTGGTGCGGGCCGAGGACGGCGAACGGATCCGCGTGCAGGCCCCGGACCAGGGCGTCGATGTCGTGGGGCAGCATCAGGAGATTGTACCGGGTCGGGAGTCGGGGACCGTTCAGCCGGCGATACACTAGAGGCTGTGACTTCTTCTTCCTCCCTTCTCTCGAAGCTCTCCCTGGAATCGCTGAACCCCGGTGCGTGCACCGGCCCCGACGGGTGGATTGCCGAGCCCGACGGCCACAAGCTGACATCGTTCAACCCCACCACCGGCGACCCGATTGCCACGGTAATGCTCGCCAGCCCGTCCGCCTACGATCGCGTGGCCACGGCCGCCGCCGCCTCATTCCGCAGCTGGCGCGACGTCCCCGCACCCAAGCGAGGCGAGGTGGTGCGCGATCTCGGACAGGCGCTCCGCGAGATGAAGGAGCCGCTCGGCGACCTGGTGTCGCTCGAGATGGGCAAGATCCGCGCGGAGGGCCACGGCGAAGTGCAGGAGATGATCGACATCTGCGACTTCGCCGTCGGCCTGTCGCGGCAGCTCTACGGCCTCACCATCGCATCCGAGCGCCCGGGCCACCGCATGATGGAGCAGTGGCACCCGCTGGGGCCTGTCGGGGTCATCTCGGCGTTCAACTTCCCCGTCGCCGTGTGGTCGTGGAACGCGGCCATCGCCGCCGTCTGCGGCGACACGGTGATCTGGAAGCCCGCCGAGCCCACGCCGCTCACCGCCATTGCCGTGCAGCACGTCGCCAACCGCGTGATGGCCGACCACGGGCTGACCGGAATCTTCACGCTGGCGGTCGGCTCGGGCCGCACCATCGGCGAGGCGATGATCCAGGACGCGCGGCTGCCGCTCATCTCGTTCACGGGCTCGACCGCCGTCGGCCGGCACGTCTCGCAGGCCGTGGCCGCGCGCTTCGGCAAGGCCATCCTGGAGCTCGGCGGGAACAACGCCATTGTCGTCACCGGCGACGCGAACCTCGAGATGGCCGTGCGCGCCATCCTCTTCGGCGCGGTCGGCACGGCCGGGCAGCGTTGCACGTCCACGCGGCGCATCATCGCGCACACGAGCATCAGCACCGCCCTGACCGATCGACTCGTCAAGGCCTACGGCCAGGTGACGATCGGCGACCCGCTGGCGGAGGGCACGTTGATGGGCCCGCTCGTCAACGCGCAGGCGGTGGATCAGATGGAGAAGGCGCTGGCCCAGGCGGTCGCGGAGGGCGGCCAGGTGCTCTGCGGCGGCAAGCGCCGCCCCGACATCGGCCCCCACTTCGTGGAGCCCACCATCGTCCGCATGCCGGCACAGACCGACATCGTGAAGCACGAGACCTTCGCGCCCATCCTCTACGTGCTCGAGTACGAGCGCTTCGAGGACGCGCTGGCGATGCACAACGACGTGCCGCAGGGCCTGTCGAGCGCCATCTTCACCGAGAGCATGCGCGCGGCCGAGGAGTTCCTGTCCGCTCACGGTTCGGACTGCGGCATCGCGAACGTGAACATCGGGACCTCGGGCGCGGAGATCGGCGGTGCGTTCGGGGGTGAGAAGGAAACCGGCGGCGGCCGCGAGTCCGGCTCGGACGCGTGGAAGGCCTACATGCGGCGGCAGACCAACACGGTCAACTGGTCCACGAACCTCCCGCTCGCGCAGGGGATTACGTTCGGGTAATGCGGGTGCAGGGTGCAGGGGTGCAGGGTGCAAGGTGTGCCCGGTGCACCTCGGCACCTATGGCCCCGCACCTCCAGGCCCCGGCACCCCCCGAACCCCTGCACCAGCTGCACCCCTGCACCAGCTGCACCCCTGCACCAGCTGCACCCCTGCACCCTGCACCTAACGTAACTTCTCCCCCGCCTTCACCGTCTGGCTCGACGGCGGCGGCTCGCGGTGCTCCACCCATCGCACGAGGCGATCGAAGGCCTCGCGCACGGTGGGCAGGTAGGACGGGCCCTCGCCCATCGCCCTCGCGACGTCGGGATCGAGCCCCATCCGCGTCGCGATGTACATGAACGACTGCACGCCATCGTCATCGCCGGACAT
>CAZLBU010000032.1:9655-15291 GCA_964557815.1 uncultured Bifidobacteriaceae bacterium
AGACACCGTCGACCTGGTAGAGGCGGTGGAGTGACCGCGGATCCACCCGGCGGCGGTAGGCCAGCAGCTCCTTCAGCACGAAGTCGTCCCACGTGCCCACCACTTCGATGGTCGGCACGAAGATCTTCCCTGTGGAGCTCTCGCCGGCAGGCTGCGGCGGGCGCGAGGCGGTGCGCACCGCATTGCCAGCCGTGTAGGGCCAGAGCCGGCGCGCCGCGACGGGTGTCCCGATGGCTTCAGCGAAGGCCACGACCCGTGGGTCGGTGTCGGCCAGGCCGGGGTTCCGCGTCGGGTCCACGCCGGGCCACAGCATCGCCAGCTGCTGCTGGCGGGCGGTGCGCGTGGTCAGGTCGCCGCCGGCGCCGGCGATGATGAGCGTGCCCGCGTATTTCTTCGCGGGATCCTCCGCGGCGACGCGCGCGATCCCGCCGCCCATCGAGAGGCCGACGAGGTAGAGGCGCGAGGGCGCGCGCCCGAGCCGTGTCGAGACTTCCGAGGACACCGCGTCGGCGAACTGGCTGGTGAGCGCGAGACCGCCGCGCGAATCGATGGCGCCGTCCCGATCCACGCTCGCGTAGGCGAATCCCCCGGCGGTCGCGTGCCGGCCAATCACATCGTCGAGCGCGGTCTCGTCGGTGCCGATCACCTTGCCGGTCGGGTCGAAGTTGTCTCCGCCCGACCCGCCGTGCGCGCCGATGACGAGCGAGCCATTCCAGCGCGACCGATCCGACGGATAGCGCAGGACGAAGCGTTTCGGCACGCGCGCGCCGCCGATGTCGAGGGCCACCTGCCCCTTCACTTCGACGACCCCGCTGCGCAACGACTCGGCGACCGAACTGAAGCGGTTCGACTGATCCGCTGCTGACGCCGGCGGGCGGCAGAGGAGGACGGCTGCAAGCAGGAGCGAGGCGGCACGAGAGCCCATTGGCGTGCATTCTACCTTCCCACTGCGCGAAGCGCGGCCTGACGCGAGCGCAGCGAGCGGCCCTGGCCCATGCGTGCGCGACGCGCGGGGTCCTCCTTCCGCGCGAAGCGCGGCCCTGCTAGGATCCCCTGATGATGCACGCCACGTTCGACACCTCCGCCGGCACGTTCAAGGTCCGCCTCTTCGACGACAAGGCCCCGAACACCGTCGCCAACTTCGCCGGGCTCGCCAACGGCTCGAAGGAGTGGACCGACCCGAAGACCGGCAAGGCCACGTCGCGCCCGTTCTACGACGGCCTCGTGTTCCATCGCGTGATCGACGGCTTCATGATCCAGGGCGGCTGCCCGGAGGGCTCCGGCCGCGGCGGCCCAGGCTATCGCTTCGCGGACGAGTTCGGCCCGGGCCTCCGGCACGACAAGGCAGGGCTGCTGTCGATGGCCAACGCCGGCCCCAACACCAATGGGTCGCAGTTCTTCATCACGCTCGCGCCCACGCCGTGGCTCGACGGCAAGCACGCCATCTTCGGCGAGGTCGTGGAGGGCATGGACGTCGTGAAGGGCATCGGCAAGTCCGCCACGGGCCCACAGGACCGGCCGTTGAAGGAGATCGTGATCAACCACGTCACCATCTCGGAGTAGGTCCTTCCCCCGGGGGCGGGAGGACCACGGCGGTCCTATCGCCTCCAGCGCCTGAACCAGCCGGGCCGGGGCGGCTCGGCCGAGCCTCCTGCGGCTTCGGCGGCGTCCAGCGCGCGCGCCAGCTGCTGCGCCAGGTCGCCCGGCACCGGCAGCGCGTCGGCGGCCCCGGCGAGCCGTACCTTCGTCCATCGCAGCGCCCGCTCGCGGCGGCGGCAGGGCTCGCAGACCTCGAGGTGCGCGGCCACCACGGCCCGCTCCGCCGGCGGCAGCCGGCCATCCAGCGCATCCTGCAGATGCGTGAGGGAGTGGTCGCTCATGCCAGCGACTCGTGCACGCCGTTCGGCCGGCGCGCGTAGTCCACGAGGTGGCCGCACAGCCGGGCGCGTGCGACCAGGAGCCGGGCGGCCAGTGTGCCCACGTCGCAGCCAAGCGCGCGGGCCGCCTCCTCGTGTGAGAGGTCCTCGACATCCACCAGCAGCAGCGCGAAGCGCTCGGTGTTGGGCAGCTGCCGCAGCGACACGTCGACATCGGGCGAGGCGTCGAGGCGCGACAGGATTGCCCGGTCCAACTCGTCCGCATCGCCATCGACCACGGCGGCGAGGATGTCGTCGGCGCTGTCGGGGTCCGGTGGGGAGGCGGTCCTTCCCTGCCGCTGCCAGAACTCGAGCAGTGTGCGCCACAGCTCGCCGAACAACCAGCCGCGGGCATCGCGACCGGTCAGTTCCTCGTCGAACCCCCGCCACGCGCGGACCACGGTGTCACAGGTGATCCAGGACGCCTCGTCCGCGCGGCGCGTCATCCGCCGGGCCGTGCGGTAGAGGGCGGGCGCCAGCGGCAGGACGAGCCGGTCGAACGCGGCGCGCCGGGCACCCAGAGGTCTCTGGACCGTGTCGGTCATCGAAGAAGCCGTCGTTAGGATACGCCGGGACCGGCCCTGTATGATGGGCAACCGTTTCGTATTGCCGGGTCCTCGACCCCAGGGGGAACACGTGGCCAACACCGTCCGTTGCTTCGTCGCGCTCGCGATCTGTTGTTGCTGTCTCATCAGCGCCACGGCGGCCGTCGCCCAGCCGGTGGCTGCGCCCGATCCGGGCCCACTCCCCAAGTACGTCGCCGACCCCATCTCGCTCCTCAAACCTGCCCTCGGCACCTTCCATCGCCCCATCTCCTCGAAGAATCCCGAAGCCCAGCAGTTCTTCGACCAGGGCTTCCAGATGATGTACGCCTTCGCTCGGCTCGACGCCGTGCGCTCGTTCCGGGAAGCGTGGAAGCGGGACCCGAGCTGCGCCATCTGCTACTGGGGCGAGGCGTGGGCGTGGGGCTCATATCTGAACGGCCCGATGCCGGCCGAGCAGTCGCCCTTTGCCTTCTACGCTATCCAGAAGGCCGTCAGCCTGAAGGACGTGCAGGCGTCGCAGGTGGAGAAGGACTTCATCGACGCGCTCGCGCCGCGTTATGTGGAGAAGTTCGACCCGAAGACGCGCCGCCAGCAGGACGAGGCCTATGCCGAGTCGATGCGGAAGCTGGCAGAGAAATACCCGAACGACCTCGACGCGGTCACGCTCTATGGCGACGCACTCTTCCTGCTCGAGCCGCGCCGCGGCCGTCGCGACGTGAACGCCCCGAACATCAAGCGGCTGCACGCGGTGCTCGAATCGGTGCTGACGAAGGACAAGCGGCACCCGGGCGCCTGCCATCTCTACGTGCACGCCACGGAGTCCACGGTCCGGCCCGACCTGGCGGAGAGCTGCGCCGAGTTCCTGGGCAAGTCCATTCCCGGCGCCAGCCACATCCAGCACATGCCGTCACACACGTGGAACGAGGTGGGCCGCTGGTCCGACTCGGTGCGCGCGAACCTCGACGCGTGGCACTCCGACCTCAAGGCCGACATCGGCGAGGGCTTCGCCATCTACCCGGATCACAATCTGCACATGCTGCTCTATGCGGCTTCGATGGACGGGCAGGGCGCCATCGCCATTCAGGCGGGCAAGGACTACGCGAAGCGCACGGGCGATTCGATGTACCACGTGCTCACCCTGATCCGCTTCGGGCGCTTCGACGAGGTCATCGAGGTGACGAAGCGGCCGGAGCGCGACATCCCCGCCGGCGCCTGGGACTTCTCACAGGGCTACGCGCGGCTGAAGATGGGGGACGCGGACTTCGCGAAGCTGTATCTCGGACGCGTGCGCAAGACCGCCGAGACCTCCACGCAGGAGTTCCGCCAGCACCCGGCGAAGCGGCTGCTGGGCGTGCTGGCCGGCATCCTGGAGGGTGAGATCCTGCGCGTGGAGAAGGACCTGCCGGGCGCGATCGCGGCCTTCGAGAAGGCCGTGCAGCTGGACGACGAGCTGGAGTACGACGAGCCCGAGCCGCTGCCCTTCACGGCGCGCCACTGGCTGGGCGCCGCGCTCATCGAGGCCGGCCGCCACGCGGACGCCGAGAAGGTGTACCGGGAGGAGCTGGACGATCACCCGCACAACGGCTGGTCGCTCATCGGGCTGCAGCAGGCACTGAAGGCGCAGGGCAAGTCGGACCCCGCGGTGGACGAGGACCTCGCCAAGAGCTGGGCGCGCGCGGACCACTGGGTACGCGCCTCGCGATTCTGAGAGGCGCTCCATTGGCGATTGCCGATTGGCGATTGACGATTCATCGGGTGATTGGCGATTGGCGGATTGGCTCATTCGGATTTGGGCATTGGGGCATTGGGGCATTGGGGCATTGGGGCATTGGGGCATTGGGTTGCCTGGCCCCGGTACACACCCCGCGCGGAATGGTGAAGAGAGCACAGCATGCAAAGACAGATGCGTTTCCTCACGGCCACCGCGATCGCCATCCTGACGACCCTCTCGCTTCCGGGCGCACAGGGGCTGCAGCCGCCCGACGGGTGGCGATGGGTCACTGACACGCCGGCGGCCCTGGCCACCTCGCTCGACCCGCCGGCCGGCAGCCTGGTCTTCGGCACGATGGCACCCGGCTGGCACATCACGAGCGGCCCGGCGGCCACGCTCTTCGAGCCGTCGGCCACGGCTGAGGGGCGGTACTCGGTGGAGTCGGAGGTGTTCCTTTTTCCTGGAACCTCCGTCAGCGGCTTCGGGATCTTTGTCGGCGGTCGCGACCACGAGGCGCGCGGCGGGCGGTACGTGGCCTTCCTGATCCGGCGCGACGGGAGCGCCGCGGTGGAGAGGCGGGAGGATGGCCGCGCTACCCTCCTTCATCCCTGGACGACGCACGCCAGCATCAAGCCCAATCCAGGCGGGACGGACGCCGTCGGCAACGTGTTACGCGTGGAGGCGGAAGCGGGCGGGGTGTCCCTTCTCGTGAACGGGACGAAGGTGCTGGACGTGCCCCGCACCCCCGATACCTTCGATGGCATCGTCGGCCTGCGGATCGGGGCCGACCTGAACCTGCACGTCACCAACCTCGACATCACGCGCCGCCTGGCGCTTCCGCGACGGGCCAAGGGCTAGCGGCGGCCGGTTGCGCGGCCCGTTGGCGATCGTGAGAGCACGACGAGCACGAGGGGCACGAAGCAGGCACGAAGGCGAGCCCTCCTGAGGCGTCGTATCGCCTTCGTGCGCTTCGTGTCCTTCGCGTTCCGGCACCGCTAGAAATTCAGCTTCGCGCCGATCCGCGCCAGGCGCGGGGGCACCACGCTCAGCGGCCGGTCGTAGGCCGTGCCCGAGCTCCACTGCAGGTTCTGCGCGGGGTTCGAGTTGAACATGTTGTAGAGGTCGAAGAACACGGACAGGTCGCGGCGGTTCGCGAACCGGACGGTCTTCTCGACGCGCAGGTCGGTGATGACGATGTCGTCCTGGCGCTGGGTGCCCAGGGGCTCGGCGAGGAAGCGAACGCTGCCGTAGCTCAGGTTCGCCGCGAACGTGCGGCCGAACGGGAAGCCCTGCTGGTAGCGCAGCATCGGCGAGACGGTGATGTCCCACCACGGCGTGTTCCACGTGCCGTTCAGCTTGATGTTCTGGCGGCTGTACTCGTGGCGCCCTTCGTTCGTGTTGATTTCGTCGTTCGGCGTGGCCGGCAGGGCGCCGTAGAACGCGGTCTGCAGGGTCAGCGTCGTG
>CAZLBU010000033.1:0-5149 GCA_964557815.1 uncultured Bifidobacteriaceae bacterium
GGTTGTGATACAGCTCCATCGGGTTCATGCGGCGGCTGCCGAACTCATCGTCTTGGGCGAAGGGTTTGAAGACCGACGACAGCAGGACGCGCGCGCGAGTACCTTTCGGGTGAGGTGTCACCGTCGATGCTCCCTGGGCGCATCGAAGCCCGGCGCCGCGCCGCCGAATGTAAGACTTGTGTCAAAGGCCGACCGTCGAGCGGGGCCGGGGAGCAGAAAAGAAGCCGCCGGTCCACCAGGAGGCGAACTTACCGGCGGCTGAGAGGGTTGAGCTTGACAGGAACACCGTACCAGCCATGGCCCACGGCGGATATGACGGCCGTCATATCCCCGCATCCTTCCGAACGGGGCGTGCCCGGTGCCGGACGAGCAGGGCCAGGCCCAGCAGCACGAACGCATTGCCCTGGTGAGTGACCGCGAGCGGCGTCGGCACCACATATAGCAGGGTACTCACACCCAGACTCACCTGGAGCACCAGGCCGCCGAGGAGAACAGACGCCGCGACTCGCGTGGCCGCCGGACGCCAGCGGTGCGAGAGCTGCCACCACAGCAGGAGAACGAGCAGGCTCAGCAGGGCGGCGAGCAGCCTGTGGCCGAACTGGACGGTCACCATGTTCTCGAACAGGTTGGTCCAGAGGGGCCGCGCGCTGAGCATGCCCTCGGGAATCCACCGCCCGCCCATCAGCGGAAAGGTGTTGAACGAGAACCCCGCACGCGTACCGGCCACGAATGCGCCCGACACGATCACCAGCAGCACCAGCGCCACGACTGCGTTCGAGAGGTGACGCACCCGGTCCGAGACGGGACGACCCGGCGCGGGCTCCGGGCGCAGCAGGTCCAGTGCCGTCCAGACCAGGCCGCCGTAGACCACGGCCGCCAGCAGGAGGTGCGCGGCGAGGCGGTACGGGCTCACCCGCGGCACGTCGACGAGCCCGCTGGCGACCATGTACCAGCCAACGGCGCCCTGCAGGCCGCCCAGGGCGAAAAGGCCCGCCAGCCTGCGCACGAGCGACCGCGGCACCCTGCCACGCGTCCACCAGTACACCGCGGGCAGCAGGAAGACGACGCCGACGAGGCGGCCCAGCAGGCGATGGGCCCATTCGACCCAGTAGATGCCCTTGAAGGCCTCGAGCGACATGCCGCGGTTCACCTTCTGATACTCAGGCGTGCGGCGATACTGCTCGAACGCGCCCTGCCACTGCGCCTCCGTGAGTGGCGGGACCACCCCCGTGACCGGAGCCCACTCCACGATGGACAGGCCCGAGTGGGTGAGCCGGGTGAAGCCGCCGACGACCACGATGACGAGCACGAGTGCAGCGCAGAGCAGCAGCCACCCGGCCAGGGCTGGATCGTAGGGCAGTGAGTCGCGCGTGCGACAGGGCCGAGGTATGACGCTGGTCATAGCTCCCTCTCGAGGGCGCTGGCAGGATAGGCCGAGTGCATTCCTCGCATTCGGCGCGCCTCATCGTCGTCGGGGGCCACACCCGGGCCGTGGGGAAGACCTCGACCATCGAGCACATCCTCCGATCCCGGCGCGGCGAGCGCTGGACCGCCGTCAAGATCTCGGCCCACCGTCATGCCCGCGCCGACGGGTCCGCGCCAGTCGTCGAAGACGCTGACATTCCCTCTCCGCTCACGCAGACCGGCCGGTATCTCGAGGCAGGTGCTGCGCGCGCGCTGTTGTGCCGCACGCCCGACACCCGGCTGCCCGAGACGGCCGCGGTCCTCCAGCGTCTGCTCGCCGGAGGCCACCGGGTCATCGTCGAATCGAATCGCATCGTTTCGCTCGTGCACGCGGACGTGGTGCTGTTCCTCGTCGCGCCAGCGATGGACGACTGGAAGCCATCGACCGGTCCGTGCCTGGCGCGCGCCGACGCGCTGGTCAGCTCCGGCCAACCGGCCGCAGTCGCCGCGGCGATTGCCGCGCACGGAGCCGGCCTGGACGGCCGCCCCGTGTTCCAGATGGACGGGGAACGTCGCGTTCAGGGACTGAACGCCTGGCTGGACGCGCGGCTGGCACGTGCGTGCGGGACCGTGCGGGCCCATGCCGTGTTGCGTGTCGGCGGGCATCCGGCTGCCTCGGCCGTCCCGCGCTACGAGTGGTAGTGGAGGCTCTCGGGCAGGTACGGATCCTGCGCCGGCACTGGCGCGGCCTGCCGGAACATCCACACCCAGGCGGCCACGAACGTCCCGGCCGCCAGTAGCGCCCCACCGGCCTCCCACGCTCCGAACGGCGGGGCGTCTGGCGTCACCGAGGGCAGGATCATCAGGTAGAGATCGAGCCACCGGCCCACCAGCACCGCCACCGCCACCTTCGCCAGCACCGCCGCCTGACGCTTGAACGGCCGGTTCATGATCGCCAGGAACGGGACGACCCAGTTCAGCGCGATGTTGACCATCGCGAGCGGGAGCCACCCGCCGCGCATGCGCGGGAGGAAATACACGGTCTCCTCTGTGAGGTTGGCGTACCAGATGAGCATGTACTGGCTGAACCAGATGTACATCCAGAAGGTGGCGAACGCGAACAGGAGCTTGCCGAGGTCGTGCAGGTGCTCGTCGGTCACGACCTGCCGGAGCGGCCCCGACTCGCGCAGCCAGACGACGAGCAGGATCATCACGGCGAGGCCGGACTGGAACAGGCCCGCGAAGTTGTAGACACCGAACATGGTGCTGTACCAGTGCGGGGTGAGCGACATGATCCAATCCACGCTCGCCAGGAAGCAGGTCAACGCGAACACGACGAGGAAGGCCGCCGAGAGGCGCCGGTTCCGCCGTGTCCACGCGAGATCGCCGTCGCGGTCCTGTCGGCGCGAGTTGCGCACCAGCGCCGCCGCGAACAGCATCCAGGAGGCGAAGTAGACGATGGCCCGCGTGAGGAAGAACGGGAGCGACAGCCAGAGGCGCGTGAAGCTGCCGGGCGCTCCAACCGGTTCATGAGTCCAGGGGTAGAGCGAGGGCCGGAGCAGGAAGACGAGCGCGAGCCCGATGGCCGCCATCGGCAGGACGCGCGTCATCGATTCCGGCACGCGGCGGAAGGCAATCACCCACGTGGCGTCCGCCGCGTAGCTCAGGGCGACGAAGAACGCGCCTGCCAGGCCGGCGCCGGCCAGCGCCCAGCTGGCCAGGAGCAGGTTGGCCGCGGCGCGGTCAGGGGCGATCGCGGCGCCGATGGCCAGAACCAGCCCCCCTGCGCCGCACGCCCACAGGCCGACGCGTTGCACGGCCTGCATCGAGCCGGCTGCGGCTATCGCGCTGGGGGCGGCGGCGTGGCCGGCGTCACCGATGGCGCCGCCGGGGCCGCGGCCTGAGCCGCCGCCCGCCGTTGCAGCAGCCGGACGTGCAAGATGACCTTCCATCGATCCTCCCTCGAAACCTGCGCGGCGTACGACGCCATGTTCTTCTGCCCGTAGGTCAGGATGTGAAACATCTGGCCGTCGGTGAGCTTGAGGGCGTTCTCCGCGGCGTATGACGGCGGCGGCGGCACGCCCCGCAGGGTGACCGGGCCGTCACCCAGCCCGGCGGCGCCGTGGCACACCGCACAGTGATTCGCGTAGACCGTTCCGCCTCGTGCGAGCGCGGCCGGATCCTCCGCGGTGTACGGGTTGGTCAGCTCGACGCCCGCCCGCGCGGCATCCTCTGGCGTGGCCGTGTATGGCAGCGGGGGCAGGCCACGCGGGATGGTACCGGCGGGAGGGGGCTGGAGGACCTGCCCGCCCGGCAGTTGCGACGAGGGCGCGAAGGCATCGGCCGGCACCGATCGCACCATGTTGGGCAGGAACTCCCAGTTCGGCACGTTCGGGTCCGCATCGATGCCGGCATAGGCGCCGATTAGCGCCACCAGGACGACCGACAGCAACAGGTTCACCCCGCCCTTCATGGCCGGTCCTCCATGTCGCGCTCCTCGAACGCCACGGCCCGGTGGTCGGCGAAGAGGCGCCTGACGACGCGGGGATCCGAGGCGCCCGCGTCCAGCACGAGCACGAAGCGATCGTGGGTCACGCGGGGCTCCACGATGTCGGGCGTGCGCCACGGGCCCAGCCGGCGGGCGATGAGGAAGGTGAGCACGACGCCCACCCCCGCGCTCAGCACCATCAGCTCGAACATCACCGGCACGAAGGCCGGCAGCGAGTTCCACGGCCGGCCGCCGACGTTGATGGGCCACGATCGGGCGGTCGTCCAGAACTGGAACCACGTGGCGAACGCCAGGCCCGAGGCGCCCAGCGCGGCGCAGGCCCACGGCAGCCAGGACGGCGCCAGCCCCATCGCGCGGTCGAGGCCGTGCACGGCGTACGGCGTGAAGGCATCGACGATGTCGAAGCCTCGGGCGCGCGACGCGCCGGCGGCCGCGACGATGTCGGCCTCGTCCTCGAAGACGCCCAGGAAGACGCGGCGGCTCATTGCCCTCCTCCCCTCGCATGGCGGTCGTGGGCCACGACCGCCTTCACCTCGCCGATGGCAATCACCGGGAGGAACCGGCAGAACAGCAGGAAGCACGTGAAGAACAGGCCGAAGCTGCCGACGAGCGTCGCGACTTCGATGCTGGTCGGCGTGTAGTCGGCCCAGCTCGATGGCAGGTAGTCGCGGTGCAGCGAGGTCACGATGATGACGAACCGCTCGAACCACATGCCCACGTTGACGAAGAGCGACAGCACGAAGACCACCGGCAGGTTCGTGCGCACGCGCTCGAACCAGAACAGCTGCGGCGTGATCACGTTGCACGCCACCATCGTCCAGTAGGCCCAGGCGAAGGGGCCGAACGCCCGGTTGATGAAGACGAACTGCTCGTACGGGTTGTTGGAGTAGGCGGCGATGAAGAACTCGGTCGCATAGGCGAGCCCGACCAGGCTGCCGGTCGTCAGCACGAGCTTGGCCATGATGTCGACGTGCCGCACGGTGATGTAGTGCTCGAGGCGCATCGTCGCGCGGGCGATGATCATGAGCGTCAGCACCATGGCCATCCCCGAGAAGATGGCGCCGGCGACGAAGTAGGGCGGGAAGATCGTCGTGTGCCATCCCGGGATGAGGGACGTCGCGAAGTCGAAGCTCACGATCGAGTGGACCGAGACGACCAGCGGCGTGCCGAGCGCGGCCAGCAGCAGGTACACCGCCTCGTAGTGGTGCCACGTCCGGTAGGAGCCGTTCCAGCCCA
>CAZLBU010000033.1:5159-7711 GCA_964557815.1 uncultured Bifidobacteriaceae bacterium
GACCGCCCAGGCGCAGAAGAACTTGATGGTGGGGTTCCAGCCCAGGCTGAAGAAGGCGAACACGCGGCGCCGCAGCCCATTCTTGAGCCGATCGCGGACCGTCGCCAGGTCGGGCAACAGGCCGACGTACCAGAACACGGCCGAGATCGTGAAGTACGTGCTGATGGCGAACACGTCCCACAGCAGCGGCGAGCGGAAGTTCACCCAGAGCGATCCGCGCGTGTTCGGCAGCGGGAACACCCAGTACGCGAACCACGGGCGGCCCATGTGGATGAAGGGGAAAATGGCCGCGCAGATGACCGCGAAGATCGTCATCGCCTCGGCGGCGCGGTTGACCGAGGTCCGCCAGCGCTGCCGGAGCAGGAATAGGATGGCCGAGATGAGCGTGCCGGCGTGGCCGATACCGATCCAGAACACGAAGTTCGTGATGTCGAACGCCCAGCCCACCGTGCGGTTGAGGCCCCAGGTGCCGATGCCGGTGGCGACCTGGTAGGACACAGCGGCCACGCCCAGCAGCAGCAGGGCGAACGAGGCGAGAAACGCGCCCCACCACAGGGCGGTCGGCCGCCCCTCCATCGGGGCACAGACGTCCTCGGTGACCTGTGCGATGGTCCGGCCGCCCGTGATCAGGGGCGTGCGGAGCGACACGGCATGTTCATTCA
The DNA here is from genome assembly GCA_964557815.1 of uncultured Bifidobacteriaceae bacterium. Taxonomy (GTDB): domain Bacteria; phylum Acidobacteriota; class Vicinamibacteria; order Vicinamibacterales; family UBA2999; genus VFZN01. The sequence continues at coordinate 5,822 of CAZLBU010000033.1, forward strand.
TGGCTCGCATTCCCTCCACCCTCGCCCCCGTCCCCGGGCCGGTTGCGGACCAGCGTCAGGTATCCCACCGATGGCTTCACGTTGAGCTCCTCCAGCACGCGGAAATGCCGCGGGTCGTGCAGCAGGTGCGCCACGCGGCTGTCGGGGTCGTTGGCATCGCCGAACGTGATGGCCTGGGCCGGGCACGACTGCTGGCAGGCGGTCCGCGCCTCGCCGTCCTCGAGCGGCCGTCCCTGCCGGCGTGCCTCGACCTTGGCCTCCTGGAGGCGCTGGACACACAGGCTGCACTTCTCCATCACGCCGCGCGACCGCACGACGACATCCGGGTTGAGCACCAGGTTCTGCAGGCGATCCTCGCGCGGGTACTCGAACCAGTTGAACCGCCGCACCTTGTACGGGCAGTTGTTCGCGCAGTAGCGCGTACCCACACAGCGGTTGTAGACCTGCTGGTTGAGGCCTTCCTCGCTGTGCACCGTGGCCAGCACCGGGCACACCGTCTCGCACGGCGCGTTCTCGCAGTGCTGGCAGAGCATCGGCTGCTGGATGACGTCGACGCCCCCGTCGGGGCCGTCCGCGTAGTAGCGGTCGATGCGCATCCAGTGCATCTCGCGCTTGCGCAGCACCTCGTCGCGGCCCACCACCGGCACGTTGTTCTCCACCTGGCAGGCCACGACACACGCGGAACACCCCGTGCACTTCGTCAGGTCGATCACCATGCGCCAGCGATGGCCCGTGTACTGGTGATCGGGCGGCCACAGATCCTCGGCGGCTTCGCCGTGCCCGTGCGACCCGGCCGACGGATCCTTCGCGTAGGCGGCGAGCGTCGTCTCCTGCACGATGGGGCGGCGTTCGCCTCCCGGCGGCGCCAGGTGCGCCGGTACCGCGATCTCGTGGTGCGACTGCGTCTGGGCCAGCGCCCGGTGCCGGCCAGCGGGCGTGACGCGCACCGGGGCGCCGCTGTACCGCCACACCCCATCGGCCAGTGCCGCGAGGGGCGCCGCGTTCTGTCCGACGCGCCCGTTGTCACCCACCGTCGGCCGCGCCTCGAACCAGCGCGGACCCACCTGGGCGAAGCGCTCCGAGCCGAGCCGGCCGTACCCCAGCGCAATGGCCACGACGCCGTCGTGCTGACCGGGCTGGCGGCACACGGGCAGCTCGAGCGCGACCCCCTCACCCGCCTGCACGCGCACGACGTCGCCATCGGCGAGGTTCAGGCGGGCGGCCGTCGACGGCGACAGGCACGCGTAGTTGTCCCACGTCACCTTGGTGATCGGATCCGGCAGCTCGTGCAGCCAGGGATTGAGCCCGCCGCGGCCGTCGAGCATGGCCACCTTCGGGTAGAGCACCAGCGCCAGGGCCTCGGCCTCCGGCACGATGGCTGCGGGCGGCGCCAGCGTCAGCGCCGTGAACGCGCGCGCGACTGGCGCCGACGGCGCCACCTCGATGAACCCGTCGTGCACCGCTTGTTCCCAGAACGCCTCGAAACCCACGTCGGTGGCCGAGCGGCTCGGGTAGATCCGCGCCTGCCAGTGGTCGCGCAGCAGCTCGTACGCCGAACGGGGCGCGCCCGACCAGGCTGCCAGCGACTCGATCAGCTGCCGCGTGTCGCCGAGCGCGACCACGGTGGGCTGGGTCACGGAAACGACGCCGGCCGCCGACTCGGCGTCGGACCACGATTCGAGGGGATGCCGATCCGGACAGACGAATCCCGCGACCGCGGCGGTCTCGTCGACGTGGCTCGACAGGCTCACGACCAGTGGCACCTTCCGAAGATGCTCGGCGAACGCGGCGCCGCCCGGCAGCTCGTACACCGGGTTCACCCCGGCGATGATCAAGGCGCCCACCGAGCCGCCAGCCACCTCCGCGACCAGCCGCTCGATGGCGTGGTCG
>CAZLBU010000033.1:7721-15253 GCA_964557815.1 uncultured Bifidobacteriaceae bacterium
TGGCGCTGGAAGGACGGGCGCTCGACGTCCAGCGTCGCGCCGTAGGCACCGAGCAGGTGATTGAGGCTGTTGCAGAGAAGCTGCGGTGCCACCTCGTGGCTGCCGCACACGACAAGAGCGCGCCCACGGGCGCGCCACAGGCGCTCCCCGAGGTCGTCGACGACGGCCTCGGCGATGGGCGCGGGCGCCAGCGGCTCCACCAGCGGCGCCACACCCGCCAGGCGGGCCACGCGGTTGGCCACGTGCGCCAGGACCAGGTGGTACTCGCCCGGGGCCACGACGATACGACGGTCGGCTCTGGCACCGGTGAGCGAGAGGCGCGCTTCGATCTGTGCGTGGAAGGACATGCGCGGAGGCTGATCGCCCGGAGCGCGGCCCGCGCGATAGCCGGCCGTGTACTCCACCGGCGCAATCCACGTGCCGAGGAAGTCGGCGTCGATCCCGAGGATGACGTCGGCGCGATCGAAGCGGTAGCGGGGCAACACGCGGACGCCATGGGTCCGCTCGTGCGCGTCGAGCACGGCCGATGCCGACAGCGTGTCGTAGACGACGTGCTCGGAACCGGGGAAGCCCGAGAGGAACCGGTCGATGACGGCGCGTGTCGTGGGACTCGTGATCGTGCTCGTCAGCAGGCGCACGGGCCGTCCCGCGTCACGCGCGGCGCTGAGCGCGGCGGCGATGGCCCCGTCGACCTGCGGCCAGGTGGCGGCCTGTCCCTGCTGCAGGGGGCCGGTGAGGCGCTGGCTGTCGTACAGGGGCAGGATGGACGCCTGGCCCACCGCGCACAGCCCGCCGCGCGACAGCGGATGGTCGGCGTTGCCCTCGAGCTTGATCGGCCGGCCGTCGCGCGTCTTGACCAGCAGGCCGCAGCCGGCCGTGCAGGCGCCGCAGGTCGAGGCGTAGTACGTCGCCCGGCCGGGGACGATGGCCTCGGGCTGAATCAGGAAGGGCAGCGCCTGCGCGACTGGCGCGCGCGAGCAGCTTGCCAGCGCCGATCCGGCCAGGCCAAAGCCTGCCGCCGCCAGGAACCCTCGCCGTGACGTGCGGAAGTCGTCGGCCGTCGGCACCTCGAACTCGGGTCCGGGCGCCGCTCCGGTCGCGCGGTCGCGGCCGTCGAGGCTCGTCCAGTACTGCTTCACGTCCTTCGACATCGCGTCGTCCATTCAGTCATCGGCGCGGGCGTGCCGCCCTGGCCGCCGGCCTCAGTAATGACAGGTCACGCAGTCGAGCGAGGCGTACACCTGCCTGCCCGCCACGCCCGTCTGGTTCACCTGACGATGGCAGTTCACGCACCAGCCCATCTCCAGCGTCTCCACCTGCCGCACGCGCTCCATCGTCTCGACCGGCCCGTGGCACTGCTGGCAGCTCACGCCGGCGGCCACGTGGCCGCGGTGGTCGAAGTACACGAAGTCGGGGACCTGGTGGACCCTGGTCCAGGCGATGGGGGCGGGCTGTCGATCAGGAACCGCCAGCATCGTCTGCGGGCTGATGGCCATCGCGTCGTACAGCTTCTGCAGCTCGGTCGACACGACGAGCCCCGGCTTGCGGTTCTCCTTCGTCGCCAGCTCGTCCTCGGCCCGCACGGCCCCGAAGGGCGCCGTCACCGTCCTGTGGCAGTTCATGCAGGTGCCCGCGGACGGGATGCCTGCGTGGCGGCTCCGCTCGGCGCCCGCATGGCAGTAGAGGCACTGCACTCCCAGCTCGCCGGCGTGCAGCCGGTGCGAGAAGGCCATGGGCTGTGCAGGCTCGTACCCCTGATGGTTGCCGGGAATGCGCACCGCGCCCAGCCTCGTTGCGAGCAGGGCCGACGCAAACACGGTTGCGACCAGCAGCACGATGGTGACGATGCGTCCACTCATGAGTTCCCCTGGGCGTCGCGAACCCTCAGCACGGGAGCGGCGCGCCCCTCCTGGCGAAGAACCACCAGTTCACCGCGAGACACGAGACGTAGAAGACGACGAACCCGTAGAGCGCGTACTCGGGTCGCCCCGCCTGGATCTGATCGCCGAAGACCTTCGGGATGATGAACGAGCCGTAGGCGCCCACAGCCGACGTCCAGCCGAGCACGGGGCCGGCCTTGGCCGGCTCGAAGATCACCGGGATCATGCGGAAGGTCGAGCCGTTGCCGATGCCCGTGGCGACGAACAGCACCAGGAAGACCAGCAGGAACGGCAGGAAGTACTGCTCGGGCGCGGCAGCGCCGCTGGCCGACTTGACCAGTGCCGCGGCGGCCAGGGCCGACACGATGAGCAGCACGGTGTCCCAGTGCGTCACGCGCGCCCCGCCGACCTTGTCGGAGAGCCAGCCCCCGATGGGCCGCACGAGCGAGCCGACGAGCGGCCCCAGCCAGGCGTAGGCGAGCGGGTCCGGGGCGTTCGGGTTGAGCGCGCCGTCAGGCAGGCGGCCGAAGACGTCCTGGATCAGTTTCGGGAATGCGGCGGAGAACCCGATGAAGGACCCGAAGGTCATGAGATAGAGCCACGTCATGGTCCAGCAGTGCGTGTCGGAGAAGATGGCGAACTGCTTTTGCAGAAGCGTGCGGGCACTCCTGGGCGTGAGCCCGCGCAGGAGCGCCAGCGTGACGACCACTGTGGCGGGGAGCACGAGCCACATCGACCAGCCGAGACCCACCAGCAAGCCGAGGCCCACCGCCGTGCCGGCCAGCCCCAGCAGGTTGAGCCACAGCACCTTGCCGACGGCCGTGGCCGTCCGCCCCGTGTCGTGCAGTGGGAGGTTGTCCATGCCGACCCACGCCGCCAGGGCGACGACGAGCAGGATGGGCACCCACAGCAGCCCGCCGTTCTGGATGAAGATGGGCCCGAGGGCTGCCTGGCCGCCCACGTCGGGCCGCGCCAGCCCCTCGCCGCCGAGCACGCCGAAGATCGGCAGCGCCATGGCGATGGGCAGGAGCACCTGCATGGCGCTGACGCCGAGGTTGCCGATGCCGGCATTGAGCCCGAGCGCGGTGCCGAGGACCCGCTTCGGGAAGAAGAACGAGATGTTCGACATGGACGAGGCGAAGGCGCCGCCGCCGATGCCCGACAGGGCCGCGAGGGCCGCGAACACCCAGTAGGGCGTGGCCGGATCGCGAAGCGCCATGCCGGCGCCCACGCACGGGGCGAGCAGCAGCGCGGTCGTGACCGCCACGCTGTTGCGGCCGTTGGCGAGCGCGATCAGGAACGAGTGCGGGATGCGGAGCGTCGCGCCGCTCAGGCCGGCAATCGCGGTCAGCGTGTACAGCTGGTCCTGCCGGAACGGAAACGCGAGCGTCTGCATCTGCACCGTGATCACCGACCAGATCATCCAGACGGCAAACCCGCAGAACAGCGCCGGCATCGACAACCAGAGGTTGCGGCTGGCCACCCGCTTGCCCCGGGCCTCCCAGAAGACCGGATCCTCGGGTGCCCAGGTCTCGACCGTCGCTGCGCGCGTGAGGACGCTCGCCATGGTCAGGCCGTCTCCGCTTCGGCGAGCGACGCGTGCCCGCGCTCCATCTGCCGCATCAGGCCAGGCTGCTGCTCGCGCTGCATGCGTTGCACCACCACGTGCATCCACACGAGACACGCCGCCGAGAACACGGCCAGGACCGCCCAGCTCGTGGTCCAGATGCCGGTGGCGCGCAGCAGGTACCCGAACAGGATCGGGAAGAAGAACCCGCCCAGCCCCCCGATGACCCCGACCATGCCGCCGACGACGCCGACGCTGTGCGGAAAGTAATCCGGGATGTGCCTGTAGACGGCGGCCTTCCCGATCCCCATCAGGAAGCCGACGATGAGTACGAGCGCCGAGAAGATCCAGACGTTGGCCTGGAAGTAGACGTGGGTGACCCCTCGGGCGAGCAGCTGGCGCTTCGCCACCCGATCGCCGACCGTCACCATCGGCTCGTGCCAGAAAGCGGTGGTCGGGAGGACCAGCGCCCGCTCGTCGGCGTCCTGGTCCCAGTTGGCGGGCTTCGGACGCAGCGGGTAGATTCGCCCATCGACGACGACCTGCCCGTCGGAGACGGCGCCGACCATGCCGGCCCGCGCCGCCATTACCCCGCTGCCCGGGGACTGGACGTCCATGCGTGGCACGATGAGCAGCGCGCAGCACACGGTGCACCCGCCGAGCACCCAGTACATGACCCGCCGCGCGCCCCAGTGGTCCGACATCCAGCCGCCCAGCCCGCGAATGACGCCGCCGGGCAGGCTGAAGATCGCGGCCATCATGCCGGCCGTCGCCACCGTCATCCCATACGCATTCACGTAGTACGGGATGAGCCATTGCGCCAGGCCGACGTAGGCGCCGAAGACCAGCAGGTAGTAGGCGCCGAAGCGCCACACCCGCAGGCTGCGGAGCGGCGCCAGGCGCTCCCTGACCGTCAGGACGTGATCGGTCTCGACCCTGCGGTCATAGGTGAAGAGGAAGAAGCACACGCCGGTAATCGCCAGGGCAGCGGCGTAGAACCGCGGGAGGGCGCGCCACTGCTCGAGGTCGGTGTGATCGAGCGTGAGCACTGCCAGCAGCGCCGGGGCGCCCATGCTGGTGAGGGCCGATCCGGCGTTGCCCGCGCCGAAGATGCCGAGGGCCGTGCCCTGGCGGTGGCGGCTGAACCACACCGACGTGTAGGCGATGCCCACGGCGAACGACCCGCCCGAGAGGCCGAAGCCGAGCGACCCCCAGACGAAGTGCGCGTAGGTCGTGGCGTGGCTCAGCAGGTACATCGGCACCGCGGACAGGAAGAGCAGGAGCCCGAACACCAAGCGCCCGCCGTACCGGTCCGTCAGCATGCCCAGCGGCAGCCGCGACAGCGATCCGGTCAGGACGGGCAGCCCGATCAGCCACCCCATCTGCGCCTCGTTCCACGCGAAGACGCCGTGATCGACCAGGTAGGTCACCAGCACGCCGTTCATCGTCCACGCCGCGAAGCAGACGGTGAACGCCAGCGTGTTGACGACGAGCACGGTCAGCGCACGGCTCTGATCGCTCATGGCGCAGGCTCCGGATCGTGTCGCGAGTGGGCCACGACGCGCTCCGTCACACCCCGTGGCGGGCGGGGCGGGGCCGATACCACCGCACGACCTGCGGCCGCCGCCAGAGGTACGGGTTGGGCACCACCAGGATGTGCACGAGGCGGCTGAACGGGAACACCGCGAAGAGCGCGAAGGCGCCGCCCATGTGCAGCTTCACCAGCCAGGGCATGCCCGCGATGAACGCGAGATCGGGACTGAAGGTGAGCAGCGACCAGAGGTAGGGCGATGCGACGGCGGCGAACCACGACGCGCCCCACGGGTGGAAGATCGCCACGAGCACGCCGGTCGTCACCTGCAGGAGCAGCAGCGCGTACACCGTCCAGTCCATGCGGCTGGTCACGATCCGCACCTTCGGCTCGCTGTACCGGCGGATGATGATGCCCACCAGGCCGACCAGCGTCAGCAGGCCGGCCGCCAGGGCCGAGGCCTCGAGGATGTAGAGCCGCACCGGCTGGGCGTTCCAGGCCAGGATGCTCCGCGGCACGAGGAACGCGATCAGATGGCCCGCGAACACCGTGAGGATGCCGTAGTGGAACGGCACGACGGCCCAGAAATGGAATCGGTTCTCCAGGAACTGCGACGAGTAGCTCGAGTAGGAGAACGGCCGGTTCCAGTAGCGCCCGACGGTCGCCAGGAAGAACACGACCATGGCGACGTAGGGCAGGACGGCGAAGAGGAGGAGGTCGATTGCGGCACTAGACATGACGAGCCTCTTCAACGGGGCTGTGCGCGAGCGCGGAGACGACCGTCCGCACACTCCGCATGAGGTGAAGGTAGGGGCCTTCCCGCGGCGCGAGCCCCTCCAGGATCTTGTCCACCGCCGGGAGGACCGACTCGGCGGCGAGGCCGGCGGCGGCATCGGCGGGCAGTCGGCCGAGCAGCCGCAGTACCTGCGGCAGGTGATCGGGCAGCTCGTGACCCTCGTCGAGACCGTGTGCGGCCAGCAGGCCGCGCAGCCGCACGAGGAAATCACCGCGGTCGTAGTTCTCCCCGAACAGGTGCCAGCCGATGTCGAGGGTGCACTTCGGGTCGAAATCGAACGCAGCGATGAACTGTTCCTGCGTGCCCGCGAGCGACGCGTCTGCGAGACCCGCCGCGAAGGCGCCCAGGTCGGCGGCGGCCTCCGGCGGGGCCCACGCCTCGGCATCGGCGCAGCGGGCCACCAGCGCCGGTGTCGACGCGTCCGGATAGCTGAGCGCGTCGGCCAGCACGGCCAGCACCCGCGGAGCAGCCTCTGTCATCACTCCCCCCGTTTCGGCCGGGCGATGAACCCGAACCCGGCGCCCTGCTTGTGCTCCATCGGATCCTCGAGCATCGCGATGGCCTCCTCGCGGTGCATCGGCGGGATGACGAAGCGGTCGTCGAACGTGCAGAGCGAGGTGAGCTGGTAGATGGCATCGGCCTCCTCGGGCGTGCAGTCGGCCTCGCGCAGCATCCGCTGGGCCGTCGCCGTGTCGACGTCGCCCACCGTCAACATGCGCCGGTACCAGCGCACGGCCTTCTGCTTGCGCAGCGCATAGCGCACCGGCCCCTCGTGCCCCGCGCCGAACAGGTTGGCGAGGAACTTCATCGGCACGCGCGCGTCCTCGATGTCGTGGAAGAGGTCGCCGGACACGCCGTCCACCGTGCCGCCCCGGCCGCCCGACCGCTGGGCCATGACCGGCGCCATCGGCGGCACGTAGAAGAGCATCGGCATCGTGCGGTACTCGATGTGCGGCGGGAGCGCCAGCTTCCAGATCTTCACGAACTTGTAGACCGGGGACCTCTGGGCCGAGGCGATCACCGACTCGTCCACGCCCGAGGCCAGCGCAGCCTCGACGACGGCCGGGTCGTGCGGATCCAGGATGAGCGAGCGCTGAGCCTCGACGAGATCCTCGGCATCGCTCCTGGCCGCCTGCTCGAGCCGGGACGCGTCGTAGAGGAGCACGCCGAGATAGCGGATGCGGCCGACGCACGAGTGGAAGCACGCCGGTGCCTGCCCGGTCTCGAGCCGCGGGAAGCACAGGATGCACTTCTCGGACTTGCCGGTGGACCAGTTGTAGTAGACCTTCTTGTACGGGCACGCCGCGATGCACGAGCGCCAGCCCCGGCACCGCGTCTGATCGAGGAGCACGATGCCGTCCTCACCGCGCTTGTACAGCGCGCCCGAGGGGCAGGCAGCCACACAAGCCGGGTTCAGGCAGTGGTTGCAGATGCGCGGGAAGTAGAAGAACACCAGCCGCTCGATGGCCGACAGCTGGCCCTTCTGCTCGTCCGACAGACCCGCGAGGTTGGGATCGTTCTCGGCGTAGACGGTGGAGCCGCTGAGGTCGTCGTCCCAGTTGGGACCCGCCTTGATGTCCAGGTACTCGCCGGTGACCAGCGAGATGGGGATGGCGGTCGGCTGATCCTGTCCCTCGGGCGCGTTGAACAGGTGCTGGTAGTCGTAGGTCCAGGGCTCGTAGTAGTCGTCCATGCTCGGCTGGTGCGGGTGGTGGAAGATGTTGGTCACCACCCGGGCCTTGTCGGTCGACTTCAGGC
>CAZLBU010000034.1:0-3258 GCA_964557815.1 uncultured Bifidobacteriaceae bacterium
GCTGTCCATGGCAGGCATGGTGTTCCTCTCGGCAGAGTGGCGGCACCTCGCCATGGTCAACTTCGAGGCGCCCGCGCGCCTGCTCGAGCCGCTGGTCCCGCGCGGGACGGAGCTGGATCGGCATCGGGGGAAGACCCTGGTGAGCCTCGTCGGCTTCCGCTTCCTCGACACGCGGGTGCTCGGCTGCCGCCTGCCCGGCCACGAGGATTTCGACGAGGTGAATCTCCGGTTCTACGTGCGGCGCGAGGCGGGCGGAGAACTCCGCCGCGCGGTGACGTTCGTCAAGGAGATCGTGCCGCGGCGCCTGATTGCGGCCGTGGCGCGGGCGGTCTACAACGAGCCGTACGTGGCCCTGCGCATGCGCAGTGAGATCCGGACGGGTGACGCGGATGCGTCCACGCGTGCGCGTTACGGCTGGCGGAGCCGCACGAAAGAGTACCACCTGGAGGTGCTGGCACGCGGCGTGCCCAGGGTGCCCGCCCCCGAATCAGACGAGGCCTTCATCGCCGAGCACTATTGGGGCTACACGCGCCAGAGGGACGGCGGCACCATCGAGTACCAGGTGACGCACCCGGCCTGGGAGCTCCGGATCGCGGCCTCGGAAAGCGTGGGCGGAGACATGGCGGCGATCTACGGACCTGCCTTCGGGGAGATCCTCGCGGCGAAGCCCGTCTCCGCGTACCTGGCGGAAGGGTCCCTGGTGAAGGTCTTCCGCCCGCTTCGCATCGCGTGAAGACTTCAAGACCCCAAGACCTCAAGACCCCAAGACCTCAAGACCTCGAGTCCCCAAGCCCCAAGACCCCAAGACCCTACCGCCGGCTCCCCACGTCCCACTTCGACGTGAAGCCGTTGGTTCCCGAGTGCTTCCAGTTGTGCGTGGCGCTCGTGTGCGTGTGCGACACCGAGCGGAACTGCGTGTAGTCCTGGAACACCGCGGCGGGCAGGTTCAGGATCCTCACCGCCTGCCCGTTGAAGCCCTTCATCACCTCCATGTCCACCGCGGACTCCGGGCCGGAGAAGCGCACGCGCGTGTCGCTCACTTCCATGGTGATGGGGGCCTTCGTGAACGACAGCATGCCCTTCTGGAACCCGGCGAACGCGAGCGGCATGAGCGCCTCGACCGCCTTCATCTGCTGGTCGCTGACCTTGTCGCTGATGTAGATCTTCGACCACGTGCGCATGTGGAAGGTGACGAGCAGCTGGACGCCCGCCAGGTCCACGTCGTTGTAGTGGCCCTTCTCGATGGAGATGATCCGGTTGCCCTCGCACTTGCCGCCGTCGGGCTCGCCGCCGAAGTTGCACCGGCACGCGATGGCGCAGCTGCAGCTTTCCGCCACCGTGGCGGTGAGGTGCCAGTCGGGCGCCTGCCCGCGCGCTGGCACGACGAGGATGAGCAGGCACAACGAGACGATGGCGGCACTGGTGCGCATGAGGGGCTCCTCCAGCAAGCGATCCGGCACAGCGTCTCCGATCGGCCGCGGTCTGTCAAACGCCGGCCAACTACCGCCTTCGGTTTTGGCCTGTGCCGTTCGCCTTGTGCCTTTCGCCTTCTGCCTTCTGCCTTCCGCCTTCTGCCTTGTGCCTTCTGCCTTGTGCCTTCTGGCCTTCCTACCGCGTGCCCCCCGCCTCGCGGATCTTCCGGAACACCCGGTCCTCCATCCAGTGCGTGTCCCACCACTCCACGGGGTTCACGGCCGTCCCGTGCAGCAGCATGGTGAAGTGCAGGTGGTCACCGCCAGCCAGGCCCGTGACGCCCGTGCGGCCCAGTTCCGCGCCCTTCTCTACCCGGTCGCCGGCCTTCACGCCGAGCGACGACAGGTGCGCGTAGAGCGACTGCACGCCAAGCCCGTGGTCGAGGATCACGCAGTTGCCGTAGATACCGAGGAAGTCGGCGAAGACCACGACGCCCGCGTTGGCGGCGTGCACGGGCGCGTGCTGCACCGAGGCGAGGTCGAAGCCGAGGTGCACCTGCCGATCGATCTCCCGGCCTTCGAAGAAGTACGTGCGCTGATCTGCGAAGCGCGATTCCACCTGCGAGTTTCCCATCTGCGCGAAGGCCTCGCGCCACAGCATCTCGGGCGCCGACTTCACCGCCTGCGCGCGGATGGTCTCGGCGTTCTGCTGGCGGAGCTGTCCGTTGATCGTGAGGAAGGCCTGCAGCAGTCCTTCCGGCGAACCGGTGTCCACATTCAGGTCCGGGGTCTGCGACGCGATCGCGGGGACGACGCGGTCCAGGAAGCGCTGATCGATGGGAATCTTCGACTGGACGAACCTTTTCGGGAAGGGGCGATGCTCGATGGGGGTTGTCACCTGATTGCCAGCCCGGTCGCGCGCGTAGGCGGCAATGGGCGTGCTCACGCCCTGGTCGTGCCTGAGCGCGAAGAAGGCCACCCGCGCCGCGGTGTCCGGCAGGCCGACCGCCGAGCCGGGATAGGCGGGATACTCGGCGTCTCCGACGCGGACACCGGCCTCCACGTCCTCCGGCGTGGCGCGCAGCACCACGAACTCGGCGCCGCCGAGGTTGATGAAGTGGTGCAGCGAGACGACCGAGACGCGAGGCGGCTCGAGGCGCACCTGCAGATCCTTCGTGACGGTCGTCGAGGCGCTCCGCAGGCCGAAGAGCACCGGCCGGACAGCGGTGACGACCAGTCGCGCCGGCCCGGACACCAGTGCGGGCTGCGCCTGTTTGCCGAGGGGCTGCGAGATGGCCAGGCTCGTCGGCGCCGCGGCGCCGGCGCCCTCGGGCGCCTCGGGCGATCCCTCGTGCGAGTACACCGGGATCGGCTGGCCGTTCTGCTCGAGCACGGCATCGATGCGGGTCAGCTGCCCGTCCGGCGTGGCCACGGTCATCTCGAGCGTGGCGGCCTGGCCGATGAACTCACCGGGAGACGTGATGGCGATGGCGGGGCCGGGTTCGCGGCCCGCGAGGAACCACCCGACGCCGGCGGCAATCATGGCAAGCACGACGAGCAGCAGGAGTGCACGCACGAGAAAACGCATGCACAGATGATAAGGCCAGTGGAACCTCAGCGCTTGCGCACGGTGCGATGCGTGGGGGTCGCCGTCCAGGGATTCTCGGGCCAGGGATGCTTGGGATAGCGCCCGCGGAGCTCCTTGCGGACCTCGGGATACGTGTGATCCCAGAAACTCCGAAGATCGCGAGTCGTCTGGACGGGGCGCCCATTGGGCGCGAGCAACTCGAGCGTGACCGGTTCGCGGCGGCGGCCCACGCGAGGCGTGTCGGCCAGCCCGAACAGT
>CAZLBU010000034.1:3268-15235 GCA_964557815.1 uncultured Bifidobacteriaceae bacterium
CTGCAGCTTGACGGCCGCCACCACGCTGCCGTCGTCGCGGTAGGTGAGCGCGGCGGAGCGCCCGCTCGGCACGTCGAGCCGCTCGGGCGCGTGCTGGTCCAGCGCCTGCCGCGTGCTCCAGGGGAGCGCGTCCTCGAGGCGGATGTCGGCGACGCTGCGCGCGTCGGCCGCGGCCGAGGTCGCAAGCGACGGCAGGTCGAGATCGATACCGGCGAATCGAGCGCGCGCCAGCAGCTGGATGGTGCGCTCATCGTGCGCCCGGCCCAGCCATCCGCGGGCAAGCAGTTGGGCGCGTGTCACTGGGTCGGGCGCCACCGGACGCTCCCGCACGATGAGCCTGTCGTACCGCTCGACCTCGAATGCGGCAACCGTGCCCCTGGCCTCGTCCAGGCGATGCTCGGTCGCCCGCTCGGTGGGCTCCATCCACTCGGGCTCGACGACCGCCGCCATGCGGACCAGGGCCTCGGTCTGCGCGGCGCTTCGGCCGCCGGAGAGGTCCAGCGCGACCAGCCAGTCGCCGTCGACGACGAGGGACTCCCGGGCCATGGCCGCGCCGCGCCCGGATGCGAGCGTCACCCGGGCGCGATCCTGCGGACGGCGTCGTGCCACGCGATCGGGGTAGCCGAGAAACAGGGCATGGCGAAGCGCACGCTCGTCGATGTGCGGCCGCACGTCGCCGTCCAGCACGCTGGCCGCGAGGCGCTGCAGGTGCGCGGCCACCTGGCGGGTGTGGAACGGTGCGGCCTGCCAGCGATCGATGAGCGGGAGCAGATCACAGCTCGTGGACCCGGCACCGGCTGGACGCATCCGCGGCTCGGAGAGCAGCGCGCACGCGGCCGCTGCCTGGAACGATCCACCACCCGCGAGCAGGACGCGCCCGAGACGGGGATGCAGCGGCAACCGCCGGAGCTGGTGTCCCAGCGGCGTCACTTCGAGCCGGCTCACCGCCCCCAGACGCCTCAGCAGCGACAGTGCAGCCTCGACCCGCTCCGGGTCGGGCGCTTCGTACCACTCGAACGTCCCGGGACCCGTGCCTGTCGCGAGGATGGCGAGCAACGTGGACGCCAGGTCCACACGATGGATCTCGGGCTCCCGTTCCGGCCGGAGGCGATCGCGCTCGTCCCACAGCCGCCTGGCGATGCCAGGCCCCAAGCGGTTGGCGCGGCCCGCCCGCTGATCGGCACTGTCCATCGTCACGCGCTCGAGCACGAGCTCGTCGATGGCGCGCTCGGCGTCGTAGCGGGCCACCTTCTGCAGTCCCGTGTCGATGACCACCGACACACCCGGCACGGTGAGCGACGTCTCGGCGATGTTCGTCGCGAGTACCACACGGCGGCGGGCCGAGGGCCGCAGCGCACGGTCCTGTGCCTCGGCGTCGAGCGAGCCGTGAAGAGCAACGAGCTCCACGTCGTGCCGGGAGGTGACGCCCGCGGCGTCCTGCGCCGCCCGCTCGATCTCGCCGGCCCCTGGCAGGAAGCAGAGGATCTGCCCTTGTGTCGCCGGCAACAACTCGTCCAGCGCCTGCGTCACCGACTGGCCCGGCGTGTACTCCACGCGCAGCGGATGGGCCGCGCCCGGTACCGTGATGACGGGGCAACCGTGCAGGAAGCGGGACACCGGCTCAGGATTGAACGTCGCCGACATCACCAGCACACGCAGGTCGGTCCGCGCCAGCCACGCCTGCTTGACAAGGGCGAGGCCGATGTCGGTGTGCAGGCTCCGCTCGTGGAACTCGTCGAGGACCACCGTGGCGACGTCGCCAAGCATCGGGTCGTCGTCCAGATACGCCGTCAGCATGCCCTCGGTGACGACCAGCACGCGGGTGTCTGGGCCGAACCGGCGCTCGAATCGCACGTGCCAGCCCACCTCGCGCCCGGCGGTCCATCCCTGCTCGTCCGCGATGCGGCGGGCCACGGCCCGCGCGGCGACCCGGCGGGGTTGAAGGACGATCACGCGTCCCGCGTCGACGAGCGCGGGCGGCACCCGCGTCGTCTTGCCTGCGCCGGGAGAGGCCACGAGCGCTGCCGCGCGGTGACGCGCCAGCGCCTCACGCACCGCGCCGAGATGGTCGTCGATAGGGAGTTGCTCGCGAATACACGCTACGATATCGCGTTCGAGGTTACGATGAGCCGCATCACCCCCCAGGCCGGCGACGCGCTGGTGGTCGTCGACTTGCAGAACGATTTCGTGACCGGCAGCCTGTCCGTGCCGGATGCGCCAGCCGTGGTCGAGCCCCTCAACCGCGCGATTGCCATCTTCACTGCGCGCGGCCTGCCGGTCTTCGCCACGCGCGACTGGCACCCACCCGATCACTGTTCGTTCCGGGATCGGGGCGGCCCGTGGCCCGTGCACTGTGTCGCGGGCACGCAGGGCGCCGACTTCGTGCAGGACCTGCGGCTTCCCTCCGACGCGATCCACATTCACAAGGCGGCGGAGCGTGACACCGAAGCCTATTCAGCGCTGGCCGGGACACCTCTGGCGGCAGAACTGCGGGCGCGGGGCGTGCGGCGAGTGTTCGTCGGAGGGCTGGCCACCGACTACTGCGTGCTGAACACCGTGCGCGACGCGGTTCCCCTGGGCCTCGACGTCGTCGTCCTGGGCGACGCCTGCCGGGCCGTCAACGTGCACCCCGACGACGGCGCGAAGGCCGAGGCGGAGATGCGGGAGCTCGGCGCCAGGTTCGCCTCGGTGGACGAGGTCGCCGGAGCGACGCCGAGCCGGACCGGCTCGGCGCGAAACGCGTGATGACCTCCACGGGCGCTCTCCTCACCGACCTCTACGAACTGACAATGATGCAGGCGTATCTCGAGCAGGGCATGCTCGGGACCGCCGTGTTCGAGTTCTTCGTGCGGAAGCTCCCCGCCCAGCGCAGCTTCCTGGTCGCCGCGGGGCTCGAGCAGGTGCTCGAGTACCTCGAGACCGTGCGCTTCACCGACGAAGAGCGCGCCTACCTTGCCGGCATCGGACGCTTCACGCCGGCGTTCATCGACGCTTTGAAGGAGTTCCGCTTCACCGGGGACGTGGACGCGATGCCCGAGGGCACCGTGTTCTTCCCCGACGAGCCCATCCTCCGCATTATCGCGCCGATGCCGGAGGCGCAGCTGGTCGAGAGCCGGGTGATGAACCTGCTGCACTACCAGAGCATGGTGGCCAGCAAGGCGGCGCGGTGCGTCATCACGGCGCCCGGCCGCACGCTCGTGGACTTCGGGTTCCGGAGGGCCCACGGCGCCGAGGCCGGCGTGCTGTCGGCGCGTGCCAGCTGGCTGGCCGGCTTCACGGGGACGGCCACCGCCGAGGCCGGCCGGCTGTTCGGCATGCCGGTCTACGGGACGATGGCCCATTCGTACGTGCAGGCGCACGAGGACGAGCTCCGCGCGTTCGAGTGCTTTGCCCGGTCGCAGCCGCATCACGCGCTGCTGCTGGTCGACACCTACGACACCGTGCGTGCCGCGCACCGCGTCGTGGACCTGGCCAGGCGGCTCGCGCCGGAAGGCATCCACATCAGCGGCGTGCGGCTCGACAGCGGCGACCTTGGCGACCTGGCCCGCCAGGTGCGCGCCATCTTCGACACCGCGGGAGTTCCCGGCATCACGATCTTCGCCAGCGGTAACATCGACGAGTTCAAGCTGCGGGATCTGGTGAGCCAGGGCGCGCCGATCGACGGCTACGGCGTTGGCACTCGCATGAACACCTCGGCAGACTGGCCCTACCTGGACTGTGCCTACAAGCTGCAGGAGTACGACGGCCAGCCCCGCCGGAAGCGCTCGCCCGAGAAGGCCACGTGGCCGGGACGGAAACAGGTGTGGCGCCGGCTGGGTGTGGACGGCCGGTTCGGCGGCGACACGCTGGGGCTCATCACCGAGCACGCCGAGGGAGAGCCGTTGCTCGTGCCGGTGATGCGAGGCGGGCGCCGCCTTGGACCGTCAGAGCCGCTCGCGCAGGCGCGCGAGCGTGCACGCGCGCAACTGGACGGGTTGCCCGACGTGCTTCGGGGGCTGGACGAGCAGCCCGACTACGACGTCGCCGTCACGGCCGGCGTCCGCGAGCTGGCGGCTGCCGTGGATCGCGCCACGTAGGCACCGCTCGCCCCGGAACCGGTATGATCGAGGCTTACCGCCAGGGGTATCCGCCTTCGGCGCTTCGGCGCTTCGGCGAGATTGAGACAGACCCTTGGAACCTGATCCGGTTCAGACCGGCGGAGGGAGAGCGGCCATGCCGAAGTCCAGCACCACCGAGGGCCCTGCCAGCACGTACGCGGAGGCCTTTCCGAATTCGACCAAGGTCTACGAAGAGAAGACCGTGACGAGCTCCGGCGGCCCGGTGACCCTGCGCGTGCCCGTGCGCGAGGTCGCCCTCGGCGGCGGCGAGCCGCCCGTCCGGCTCTACGACACCAGCGGGCCGCAGGGGCACGATCCGCGTGAAGGGCTTCCGAAGCTGCGCGCGCCGTGGGTGGAGCCGCGCCGAGAGGCATCGCGCGCCGGCCGGGCCGTCACCCAGCTCCACTACGCGCGCAAGGGCGAGATCACGCCCGAGATGGAGTTCATCGCCCTCCGCGAGGGGCTGCCGGCGGAGTTCGTCCGGACCGAGGTGGCGCGCGGCCGGGCCATCATCCCCGCGAACATCAACCATCCCGAGCTCGAGCCGATGATCATCGGCCGCCACTTCCTGGTGAAGATCAACGCCAACATTGGCAACTCCGTCGTGTCGTCGTCCATCGACGAGGAGGTCGAGAAGCTGCGCTGGGCGACGCTGTGGGGCGCCGACACGGCGATGGACCTGTCCACCGGCAAGCACATCCACGAGACGCGCGAGTGGATCCTGCGCAACTCGCCGGTGCCCATCGGCACCGTGCCCATCTACCAGGCGCTCGAGAAGGTCGGCGGCCGGCCCGAGGACCTCACGTGGGAGGTGTATCGCGACACGATCATCGAGCAGTGCGAGCAGGGCGTGGACTACTTCACGGTCCATGCGGGCGTGCTGCTGCGCTACATCCCGCTCACCGCCCGCCGCGTGACCGGCATCGTGTCGCGCGGGGGATCGATCATCGCGAAGTGGTGCCTCGCGCATCACAAGGAGAACTTCCTCTACACGCACTTCCGCGAGCTGTGCGAGATCATGTGCGGCTATGACGTGAGCTTCTCGCTCGGCGATGGCCTCCGGCCGGGTTCCATCGCCGACGCCAACGACGAGGCGCAGTTCGCCGAGTTGCAGACACAGGGCGAGCTCACGAAGATCGCGTGGGAGCACGACGTGCAGGTGATGAACGAGGGTCCCGGCCACGTGCCCATGCACCTGATTCGCGAGAACATGGAGAAGCAGCTGGAGTGGTGCAGCGAGGCGCCCTTTTACACGCTGGGCCCTCTCACCACCGACGTGGCGCCAGGCTACGACCACATCACCTCGGCCATCGGGGCCGCGATGATCGGCTGGTACGGCACCGCGATGCTCTGCTACGTCACGCCGAAGGAGCACCTGGGTCTGCCGAATCGGGACGACGTGAAGGCGGGCGTCATCGCCTACAAGATCGCGGCGCACGCCGCGGACCTGGCCAAGGGGCACCCGCGCGCCCGGGCCTGGGACGACGCGCTCTCGAAGGCCCGGTTCGAGTTCCGGTGGGAGGATCAGTTCAACCTGTCGATGGATCCCGTCACCGCGCGCGCGTACCACGACGAGACCCTGCCCGCCGATGGGGCGAAGGTGGCCCACTTCTGCTCGATGTGCGGCCCGAAGTTCTGCAGCATGGAGCTCACCCAGCAGCTTCGCGCCGAGGCACAGAAGGGCATGGACGAGAAGTCGGAGGAGTTCAGGAAGGCTGGCGAGATCTACGTGAAGTCCCTGGACTAGGCCGGCCCCAGGCCCCACGTCCCAAGCCCCAGGCCCAACACCCTGGGGCTTCCCGGGCCCGTTTACCGTACCGGTGGCGCCAGGACGATCTGGATGACGGTGGGAAAGCGCTCGGGCGTGCCCCCCAGGGTCGGGTTCACGTAGCCGGCTGAGCCACCCCACGTGTAGTCCTTGACGGTCACGCTGGGCGGAAACGCCATTTCGGAGTCGCGGAATCGACCGAGCTCGAACTGGTGCGTGGGCGGCGACTCGAAGAGCTCGTCGCCCCTCGTCTTGAGCGCGCTGCGGTAGTACGAGACCGCGTCGGCGTAGGACAGCATCACCCCGTACAGGTGGAAGCGCTGGCCGCGGCCTGCGTCGTACGACGTCAGGTACACCGCGCTCGGATAGAGCGGCACGCCGCCGAGATCCGGCGCGCCTGGCGATGTGGGCGTCGTCGCGGGCGCCGCCGCTGGCGCGGGCGCGGGAGCCGCGCGCTCCGGAGCCGGTGGCGCAGGTCGTGTCTGCGGCGCGGCCGGGGCCGGCTGGCTGCTCCTCGGCGTCGGGAATGGCTGGGGCGTTTGTGCCGCCACCGACACCGTGAGCGCGAGAAACACGAGTCCGGTCACGCCACGCATGACCAGTATTATAGGCACGCGCATGACCAAACGCCTGCTGGAGTACTGCCGCACCCACACGCCGTGGATGCTCGAGCTCATCGAAACGCTCGTCGCGATCGAGTCGCCCACGGACGACAAGGCCGCGGTGGACCAGTGTGGGCAGGTGCTGGCCGAGCGGTTGGGGACGTTGGGAGCCGAGGTGACGCGTGTCGCCGCGGCCACGGCTGGCGATCACCTCGTGGCGCGATTCGGCCCGGGCCCTCGACAGGTGCTCATCCTGGGCCACTTCGACACCGTGTGGCCCGTCGGACAGCTCGCGCGCATGCCCATCCGCCGCGAGGAAGGCCGCCTCTACGGTCCCGGCGTGCTCGACATGAAGGCCGGCATCGCCCTCGGCATGCTGGCGACCAAGGCCCTGCTGGAGCTGGCGCCACCCGGCGACGCGCGCATCACCATGCTCTGGACGACAGACGAGGAAGAGGGCAGCGAGACCTCGCGCGCGCTCATCGAGGCCGAGGCCGCGCGAAGCGAGGCGGTGCTCGTGCTCGCGGCGGCGCTCGCGGGCGGCGCCCTGAAGACCAGCCGGAAGGGCATCGGGCAGTACGCGATCGTCGCACGGGGCGTGGCCGCCCACGCGGGCGTGGATCCGCGGAAGGGCGTGAACGCGATCCGCGAGGTCGCGCTCCAGGTGCTGGCCCTCGACGCCATTCGCGACATCGACCGCGGGAGGCTCGTGAACGTCGGGCTGGTGTCCGGCGGGTCCCGCCCGAATGTCGTGCCCGACCTTGCCAGGGCCACCGTGGACGTTCGCGCCAGCACCCTGGCGGACGCGGAGTACCTGGACCGTGCCTTCCGCGGGCTGAAGGCGCAGGTGCCCGGCGCGACGCTCGAGGTGAGCGGCGGCTTCAACCGTCCGCCGATGGAGCGCTCCGAGGGCGTTGCCCGGCTGTTCGACATCGCGCGCGACGTGGCCGCCGAGATGGGGGTGGACCTCGCCGAGGGCGGCACCGGCGGCGGCTCGGACGGCAATTTCACCGCGGCGCTCGGCATCCCGACGCTGGATGGGCTGGGCGCCATGGGCGACGGCGCCCATGCCCTCCACGAGCACGTGGAGCTCGAACCGCTGCCGGTGCGCGCCGCGCTCATCGCGGGCGTGCTGCACCGCGTGACGGCCGATAGGGCCTGGCGCTGAGGCCGTAGCGCGCCTTCAGCATCCCAACGGCTTCCTGCACACGATCGAGGTAGGCCTTCGGCGCGTACTTCGCCGCGTAGAGGTGCCCGTACCGGTCGGCGAGCTCCGGGAACTCGCGCGCCAGGAACCGCATGAAATGGTCGCGCGTGCCACCCTCGAGGTGCATCACCATCGCGCCCACCGAGCGGGCACCGGAGTCGGCAATGGCCTTCACGGTGCGCTCCAGCTTCTCGGGCTGCGACGTGAGACCGGGGACGATGGGCGCCATCAGGACGCCGGCGTCGATGCCGGCGCCCACCAGCTCTCCGACGGCGCGCAGGCGCTGGAGGGGATGCGCGGTGCCGGGCTCGAGCCGACGCCAGGCATCCTCGTCCACGGTGGGGACGCTCACGTAGACGCGGCACTCCGCGCGCGAGGACAGCTCCTGCAGCACGTCGCGATCCCGCACGATCAGCGGGCCCTTCGTCACGATCCCGACCGGGTTGGCGGCTGCCGCCAGCCGCTCGAGCGACCCGCGCGTGAGCCGGTAGGTGCCTTCGATGGGCTGGTACGGATCCGTGGCGGTGCCGAGCGCCACCTGCTCCCGGGCCCACGCCGGCCGGTCCAGCTCGATGGCCAGCCGCGCGACGAAGTTGGTCTTGACGAAGATTACCGAGGCGAACGAATCGCCCGCGTCGAGCTCGAGCTGCGCCTGGTAGCGGCGCGCGAAACAGTAGTGGCAGCCGTGGGTGCAGCCGCGGTACGGGTTGAGCGTCCACTTGAAGGGCATGCCGTGGACCCGGTTGAGGGCCGACCGGCAGCGGATTTCCTGGTAGGTGGCCTCGTCCGCGCGCCTGACGGCGTCGGGCAGGGCGGCGACGCCGCCTTCCCGGACGAGCCGGGCCACGTCCCGGGTGGTCGGGCGGAGGGGGCGGAGGTCGGCGAAGAGAGGCGCTTGTTCCACTGGAATCCCACGAACATTGGCGTCCGTCTCATTATTTCGCCTTATTTTCGCCTGTCAAGCCTCCGCCTCAAGAATCCTGGGACGAACGCAAACACAGACCATCCATGAGGGAGTTGGATGAGCCGGGACGCTGAAAGAAACTCAGCCGCAAATGCGCAGACTGGGAGGGCTCATCTCAGGGCACTCGCACTGCCTCAATCCGCCAATCTGCGTTCCGTGCCAATCTGCGTTCCGTGCCGATCTGCGTTCCGTGCCGATCTGCGTTCTGTGCCGATCTGCGTTCTGTGCCGATCTGCGTTCTGTGCCTATCTGCGTTCCGTGCTCATCTGCGGCCCGTGCTTATCTGCGGCCATCTGCGCTATCTGCGTCCCTGTTCTGCCTTCATCTGCAGGTCAATCTGTGTCCGCCACCAGGCGAGCAGGTCGTCGACCGTCTGCTCCAGCGGAATCCTCGGCTGCCAGCCGGTGTCGGCGGTGAGCCGCGCGTGGCTGCCCGCCAGGCGGGGCACGTCGTTGGGCCGCATGCGCGACGGGTCCTGCTCGATCGCGATGGGGACGCGGGCACGGGTGCGGAACAGGTCCACCAGGTTCCCGATGCGGATGGGACGGCCCCCGCACACGTTGTAGGGGACGCCCGGTGTCGCCCTGTCCATCATCGCGCGATAGGCGCGCACCGTGTCGCGCACGTCCATCACGTCCCGCTCGGGGTCGAGGTTGCCCATTTTCAGGACGGGTGCGAGCGCGCCACACTCGATGAGCGCGACCTGCCGAGCGATGCTGGGCGCGACGTAGGACGGGGTCTGGCGCGGGCCCACGTGGTTGAACGACCGCGCGAGCACCACCGGGATGCCCTGCTCCCGCCAGGCCTGCGCGGCCAGCATCTCCTGCGCCAGCTTGCTGGTGGCATACGGGCTGGCGGGCGCGAGCAGCCCGCTCTCGGCGATCGGGTCCGCCGACGGTGCGTAGATGGTGGCCGACCCCGAGACGAGCACCCGGGGGCGCAGCCCGTGGCGATGGAGGCCCTGGAGCAGGTGATGCGTGGCGAGGACGTTCCCCTCGAAGGTCTCGCGCGTGTGCGACCAGGAGTCGGCGACGTGTGCCGATCCAGCCAGGTGGTAGACAGCGGAGGGGCGGAGCTCGCCGAGCGTAGCCGAGACGGCGTCTTCGTCGAGCAGCTCCACGGACATCCACCGCGCGGCGGCCGTTGTCAGGGGCGTCGTCCCGGGCCGCTGCCAGCCCACGACCTCCGCGCCCTCCGATACGAGGAGCTCGACGAGATAGGAGCCGACGAACCCTGCCGCGCCGGTGACCAGGATGGGGCCCGCGGTGGGTGGTGCGCTCGTCACGGTGAGCCTCGGGTCGCCACGCGGAATGCCGATCGTGGATATCAGTGCGCCCGGCGACGGCCGTACTGCTGCTCGATGTAGGCGCGGTACTCGGCGTCGCGCTCTTTCACGGGGCGCCACCACCACTCGTTCTCGCGGTACCAGCGCACCGTGTCCGCGAGTCCCTGCTCGAAGGGAACCTGCGGCTGCCAGCCCATGGCGCGGAGCTTCTCCGTGCTCACGCTGTACCGCCGGTCGTGGCCCTTGCGGTCTTCCACGCGGCGAATGAGCGAGTCGTCCTTCCCGAGCAGGCGGATCAGCTGGTGGGTGAGGTCCACGTTCTTCACCTCGTTGCCGCCGCCGATGTTGTACACGTCGCCGCTCCGGCCCTGGTGGATCAGGAGATCCAGGGCGCGGCAGTGATCCAGCACGTGCAGCCAGTCGCGCACGTTGCCTCCGTCGCCGTAGAGCGGCACCTGGATCCCCTCGATGAGGTTGGTGACGAAGAGCGGGATGACCTTCTCCGGGAACTGGTACGGGCCGTAGTTGTTCGAGGCACGCGTGACGATGACCGGGACCTCGTGGGTGGCCCAGTAGCTGTAGGCCAGGCGGTCCGCGCCCGCCTTGCTGGCCGAGTAGGGATTCCTCGGCCGGAGCTCGTCGGTCTCGCGGCTCGACCCCTCCGCCACGCTTCCGTACACCTCGTCCGTCGAGATCTGCACGAAGCGCCGCAGCTTCGGGTTCCGCCGCGCGGCCTCGAGCAGCACGAACGTGCCTTCGACGTCGGTCCGGATGAAGTCGCCGGCCGCGAGGATGGAGCGATCCACGTGCGTCTCGGCGGCGAAGTGCACCACGATGTCGGCAGCCTCGACCAGCGGGCCCGCCACGAGCGCGTCGCAGATGTCGCCATGCACGAACGTATGGCGCGGGCTGTCCATCACGTCGTGCAGGTTCTCGCGCCGTCCGGCGTAGGTCAGCTTGTCGAGCGTGGTGACGTGCCAGTCGGGGTGCGCGCCGAGCGCGTAGCGGACGAAGTTGCTGCCGATGAACCCGGCCCCGCCGGTCACCAGGACATTCGTGAGAGTGGATGTCATCGCGTGTGAGCCCAGCCCACTATCTTATCCCGCTTATCCCGCCTTCGCTCGCGAGCTTCTTCCGCACCCTTCGCACCCGCCGCACCTTTCAGTAGGCCCTTCCCCCGAACGTCCCGAAGAAATTCGAGAAGCTGCCGATGCCCGCCAGGGTGAAGGCGAAGTTGAAGCGGCGATCCTGTGGAACGGGAAAGCGCGGGTCGAGGCTGGGGTAGTTGAACGACTGGTACTCGAACGAGATCCCGCAGCACTGGGCATTGTAGTTGGCGATGTACCGCTGGTTGAGCATGGTAGACCGCCCGATGTCGTAGTTGAACTGCACGGTTCCGCCCACCTTGTTGCCGGCGAACCTGAGCGTCGTGGTCTGCTGGATGTAGTGGTTGGACTGGAACTGGTTGCCGAACTGGTAGTTCTGCTTGTTCCAGCCCGCGGAGGCCTCCACGACCCGCGACCGGACCAGCCCGTTCAAGCCGAAGCCAACGATCTTCTTCTCCTCGGCAATGGGGTCGTACTCCATGCGGAAGTCCACGCCGACGGCCTGGGCCGGCATCGCGCGCGCCACCAGCGACACGGTGGAGAAGTTGCTCGGCGGGCGCGCGAACATCGAGTACGAGTACGAGTTGTCGAACGGGCTGGCGTTCTCGTCCGAGTAGTAGCTCTGGTTGATGCCCACACTGAGCAGCTCGCGGGGCGCGCCCGACGCGCCCGTTCCGGACGCCTGCGCCCCTTCGCCCCCCTCGCCACCACCCCCACGCCGGACCAGCAGGCGGTTGGTCAGGCCGTAGGTGAGGCGCGTGACGCCGCCCACGATGTATTCGTAGGACGCCGCGGTCGGGATGCGGTTCTGGGTGTCGATGCTGGTGATCCGCTGCACCGTGAACGCCGGCTCGATGATGTGCTTGGCGCGGTCCGCGAATGCGTTGTTGGGTGTGAAGACGCGCGTGAACACCGGCCCCACCACCTCGGCCCGCATG
>CAZLBU010000035.1:0-9401 GCA_964557815.1 uncultured Bifidobacteriaceae bacterium
GACCTCAAGACCCCAAGACCTCCCCAAGCCCCAAGCCCCAAGCCCCAAGACCTCACAAGAACCTTTGCATCACGTACGTGTCCACGAAGCCCAGCGTCGGGTGCCGGTACGCCTGCGGCACCGTGCCCACGATGCTGAACCCGCACTTCCTCCACAACGCAACCGCGCGCGTGTTGGTGGACACGACGAAGTTGAACTGCATCGCCCGGAAGCCGAGGCGGCGTGCTTCTTCCATCGAGTGCCGGCACAACGCCTCGCCGATGCCGCGGCCCGACGCGGAGCGCGCGACCATGTAGCCGCAGTTCGCCACGTGGCTGCCCTGCCCGGGCTGGTTGGCCTTCAGCAGGTACGTGCCGACCACCTGTCCGTCGTCGTCGGCCACGAATGTCCATCCGCCCTCGGGGAACCAGAGCTTCATCGCCTCCTCGCGCGTGGTGTCCGGGGGCCAGGCATACGTGTCGCCGGCCGAGACCACCTCGTGGAAGACACGCCACACGCCGTCTCGGTCTGGCGCGCGCGCCGGGCGGATGCTCAGAACCATCCGGCCCTCCTGAAGCGGTAGATGAGGTACGCGTCGATGAGCACCATCGCGCCAATCGCGGAAGGATAGCCCCATGCCCATCCGAGCTCCGGCATGTGCTCGAAGTTCATCCCGTACACCCCCGCGATCATCGTGGGCACGGCGACGAGCGCGGCGTAGGCGGCCAGGCGCTTGGTGACCTCGTTCTCCTGGATGGTGATGAGCGAGAGGTTCACCGACATGACCGTGGTCGCCAGGTCGCGCAGGCTGTCGATGGACTGCTTCAGGCGGAGGAGATGGTCGTAGACGTCGCGGAAGTAGTCGTTGAGGCCCATGCAGATGGGCGGCACGCGCCCTCCGTGGAGCTTGCCGGCCACCTCCAGCAGCGGGCCGGTGGCGCGATCCAGCTGCACGAGCTTGCGCTTGAGCTCGTAGAGCGCCTCGATCTGGGCACGCGTGTTCTGGCCGCTGAAGATGCGCTCTTCGATGCCCTCGGCTTCCTCGGACAGGGCGTCGAGCACCGGGAAGTAACGATCCACCACCGCGTCCATCAGCGCGTAGAGGACGTAGGCCGGGCCGTGGCGCAGGAGTTCCGGCTCCTGCTCGCACCGCCGCCGCACGTCGGTGAACCCCAGCTCGGTGCCGCGCCGCACGGACACGATGTAGCCGGGCCCGGCGAAGATGGCCACCTCGCCCTGGACCAGCTCCTCGGGAGCGTACGCCACGACGTGCAGCACCACGAACAGCGACGCGCCGTACTCCTCGAGCTTCGGCCGCTGGTGCCCGTGGCGCGCGTCCTCGACGGCGAGCTCGTGGAGGCCCAGCTCCTCCTCGAGCGCCTGCAGCTCCCGGTCGTCGGGGTCCTTCAGCGCCACCCACACGAAGGCATCTCGGCCCTTCATGTACTGCCGGATCTGCTGAAGGGAGATGTCGGCGACCCTCTCGCCGTTCTCGTAGGCAACGCAGTTGACGAGCATGTGATGGCCGGGCGCGGCTAGCGTGAGGGCGAGACGCGAAGGGTATTCTTCGGGACGATACGGCTCAACTGGTACCCGTCCTCGCCGAGCACGGTGATGGTGGTCGATTGCCGCTCGTCGAGGGGGTTCGACTGCTCCACGATGACGGTGAAGGCGCGCTCGTTGTCGCCGATGCGGCCGCGCCCGGTCACGGCCGCCCATCCCGCCGCCACCTGCAGCGCACCAGGCTCGGTCATCTCGATCGACGTCTTCGACGTGCGATCCAGCAGGCGCAGCCTGCCCCGCGGCGCACGCTGGCCCGCCGGCTGCTCGATGTTGACGTTCGCGTCCACCTCCGATGCCTGCACGCGGCCGGAGACCCGGCGCGCGACGGCAGCGCTCATCGGGCGGCTGGGCTCGTGAGGGCCGCGCAGCAGGATTGCACCCGCATGCTCGGCGGTGAGCGCGCCGTCGGCCAGCGCCACCTTGCCGTTCACGAGCACGTGGCGCACGCCCACCGGCGGTGCTGCCGGCATCTCGAATGTGGCGTGGTCGATGATGGCAGCCGCGTCGAATACGGTGATGTCGGCGGCCATCCCCGGCACGAGGAGGCCGCGGTTCACGAGGCCGATGGTGGCGGCCGGCAGGCCGGTCATCTTGCGGACGGCGTCCTCGAGCGTGAGGACCTGCTGCTCGCGGACGTAGCGGCCCAGCACGCGCGGATAGCTGCCCCAGTAGCGCGGGTGCGTCGCCGGCTTCGCCACGGCACCGCAGTCGCACGCAACCGACACGGTGGGATGTCTCAGGAGGGCCACGAGGTCGCTCTCGACGCCGAATCGGAGGATGGCGCCGCCATCCGACTGCTCGAGCAGGCGCAGCAAGGCCTCGCCGGGCGAGGCGACGCCGAACTCCTTCATCGCATCCACGAGCTCCTTCCGGTGCCCGGTGGCATAGACGCCCTGTGGCCCGCCGAAGCGGGCCTGCATCGCCTCCTCGGCGTCCTTGATGATGCGCGCCCGTGCGTCTGGATCCTTGAAACGCGTCAGCATCGCCTCGCGCCCGCCGTCCAGGGCCCATCCGGGAATGAGGAGCGCCGCAAGGCCGCTCTGTCCCGCCAGATAGGGATAGACGTCGGCGGCGGCGTAGGTCCCCTTCGCCGTGGCCTCGTCCATCATCTTCAGCAGCGCCGGCGCGGTCCCCTGCTCGCGCCCTTGCGCTTTCATGTGGGTGACCACGGGCACCAGGCCCGAGCGCCCCGCGATGGCGAGCGTCTCGGCGACGCCCACGCGCGAGCTGTAGCCCGATTCCGGCGTCAGGCGATCGTGATTGGTGAAGTTCGTTCGCCAGGGACGCGCCACCTCGACGATGCGGCCGACCTCCTCGGCGGTGGCGTAGTAGCCCGGCTTGTAGTCGAGCCCGGCCGACACGCCGTACGCGCCCTGCTCGAGGCCCCGCACCACCATGCCGCGCATTCTCTCGATCTCGTCTGGGGACGGCCGCCGATCGGCGGGGCCCATCACCTCCGCCCAGATGGCGTTGAAGCCGATGTTGGCGCCGACATTGACCGCCAGGCCCGCGACGCGGAGCCGGTGCAGTTGGGCGTCGAGGTCGGTGGCACCCCCACCATCGGCGTTGATGATCTCGGTGGTCACGCCCTGGACGAGCATGTTCTCCGCCCGCAACAGCCCTTCGGGCGTGGCGTGCGAGTGGATGTTGATGAAGCCGGGCGCCACGACGAGGCCGCTGGCATCGACCTCGGCGGTGGCCTTCTGGCCGCGGAGGTCGCCGATCCGGGCCACGTGCCCCCGCACGATGGCGACGTCGGCCACGAAGCGAGGGCCACCCGTTCCGTCGATGACGGTGCCGTTCCGGATGATGACGTCGTAGGGGGCGGTGGGTGTAGTCTGGGCGCGGGCCAGGGCGGTGGCGGCCACCAGCACGGCCACGACGGCCCATCGGCGCGAGGTGCCACGAGGCATAGATGAGCAGGCTCCGGAGCGAGGATACACCGCGCTCTTCCCGCGCGCGCGTCGTTCGTCACGATTCGCCGCTCGGGTGGTGGGAGATGGCGCTCGGCGCGCCGGCGCCTGAGCTGGCCGGGCTCGTGCGCGGTTACTGCGGCTGGCGCGAGCAGACCTCCGTGCCGCTCGTCCGCATCGAACCGCCGACGCGCGATGTGCCGCTCATCATCCTGTTCGAGTCGCCGGTCCTCGCACTCGACCCCGAGGCCCCCGGGCGAACCGAGGCGTTCGGCAGCTTCGTCGCGGGGCTGTACGACCGTTACACGCTGGTCGGATCACAGGGCCTCATGGCCGGCGTGCAGGTCAACCTCTCTCCCATCGGCGCGCGCCTCCTCCTCGACAGGCCACTGGCGGAGTTCGCCAACCGCATGGTGAGCCTTGACGATATCTGGGGCGCGACGGGGAGGCGGCTGACGGCCCGGCTGGCCGAATCCCCGGACTGGGATGGCCGATTCGACATCCTCGACCGGGAGATTGCCGCACGCGTCTCGGTGGCCCGGCCGGCACACCCCAGTGTGACCTGGGCGATGAAGACCCTGATGGCCACGTCCGGCCAGGTCCGCATTTCCCGCCTCGTGCGGGAAACGGGATGGAGCCCCCGGCACCTGGCCGCACGCGTCCAGGCCGAGTTCGGCCTGCCGCCCAAGACGCTGGCCCGGGTGCTGCGGCTGGGACGTGCCGTCGAAACGTTGCGTCAGGAGGGCGTCGTCCGGCTCGCCGAGGTGGCAGCCGACTGCGGGTACTACGACCAGGCGCACTTCTCGCGTGACTTCCGCCAGTTCACCGGGCTCACCCCGACCGAGTTCCTGCGCAGCCGCCTGCCCGATGCCGGAGGCGTCGCCGTCGCGAGGTAATTTTCGTCCAATACTGGCGCGCGGGCCGGGCGATAGCCTCACCCCATGACACCGCGCATCCACCCCGTCGCACGCTACGAGCACGCACGCGAGGCCATCGACTGGCTCACCCGGGCCTTTGGCTTCGAGACCAGGACCATCTTCGAGGGGCCGGGCAACACGGTGGCGCACGCCGAGCTCACGTTCGGCGCAGGCACCATCGGCATCAGTTCCGCCGGCCCGGTGGACCCTGCCAACGTGTGGACGACTGTACGCGAGGGCGTCTTCGTCTCGGTCTCCGACCCTGACGCCCATCACGCGCGGGCCCGCGCCGCGGGCGCGACCATCGAGCGGGCGCTGCAGGACATGGACTACGGGTCGCGCGATTACACCGCGCGGGACGTCGGGCGCCACCTGTGGTGCTTTGGCACATACGCGATGAGCCACGAGCCCGGCCCCTCCGTCTTCATCCCCGAGCTCGGCTATGAAGATGGCCGCGCGGCCGTGGAATTCCTGGTTCGCGCGTTCGGGCTCGAGGCCGGCCTCGAGATCGCCGGCCCGGACGGGGACGTCCAACACGCGGAGCTGTGGCTGGGCGACAGCGTGTTGATGGTGGCGGCAGACCAGGACGCCGACGGCCTCTGGTGCGGGCGCCGCCAGTGCACGCACGTGTGCCTGGCGGATCCCGACGCGCATTTCGCGCGGGCTCGTGCCGCCGGCGCCACCGTCGTCAGGCCCCCGCACGATACGCCGTACGGCGCGCGCGGGTATCTCGCACGGGACGTCGAGGGACTGCTATGGGGGTTCAGCACCTACAGACCGCAGAGGCCTGCCGGTTCCCGATAGGCCGCGCTTGCGGTGTCCGAGCGCCGTCTCACCGCGCCATGTCGATGCTGTAGAAGAGCGTGTCGAGCCCGTTGTGCTCGGCACGGCGTTCGAATCGCATACCGATGGCGGACAGCGTCCGCGCCGAACGCTCGTTGGGCGCGTCGGTGGCCGCGATCACGCGGGGCAGCCGGAGCGTCGTGAAGGCGTGGGCGAGCACCGCTCGCGAGGCTTCCTGCGCGAAGCCCCGCCCCCAGTACGTCGGATACAGCCCGAAGAGCAGTTCCGGTCCCGGCCCCACCCCATCGGTCCGCAGCCCGCAGAAGCCCACGGG
This sequence comes from uncultured Bifidobacteriaceae bacterium, assembly GCA_964557815.1. Lineage (GTDB taxonomy): Bacteria > Acidobacteriota > Vicinamibacteria > Vicinamibacterales > UBA2999 > VFZN01. The sequence goes on from CAZLBU010000035.1 coordinate 5,490, forward strand.
CATCCCGGTCTCCTCGCGCCCGTACACCAGCCACAGCCCGAACCGGTGCCGGGCGAAGTCGGCGGCACTGGCGCGCGCCACTTCCTCTGCGGTCTCGCGCGGAATGATTCGGTCGTCCCAGAGATGGCGGCGCACCTCGGGGTGTGTCCAGAGCTGGTGGGCCGCCTCCGCGTCACGCGGCAGCAGCGGCTCGAGGCGCAGCCGTTCCGTTGACAGGGCCAGCGGATGCGCCCCCAGCGTGGCATCGAGCTCGGGCAGCGCGAGTTCTGCGCGCTCGGGGACGACGACGTCCACCATCGATGACGCGGGAGTGGCTTCGGGGTTGATCTCGACCGTCATGGCGCCATGGCTGCGTGCGTGATCGAGGAAGCCGGCCGCCGGATAGACGATGGCCGAAGTGCCGACGGTGAAGAAGACGTCGCACCGCGTGGCGTCGAGGCTGCGATCCACGACATCGCTGTCGAGGAGCTCACCGAACCAGACCACACCCGGACGCAAGGGGCCGCCACAGTGCGGGCAGGGCGGCGGCAGGACAGGGAATGGCACCGAGTCGTCGCGCCAGCGGAGGGGGGAGCCGGCGCACTGGTTCCAGCAGCCCACGTCCCAGATGGACCCGTGCAGCCGCAGCACGTCCGAGGCGCCCGCGCGCTCGTGCAACCCGTCCACGTTCTGCGTGATGAGGCTGAAGCGCGGGAACCGCAGGCTCCACGATGCCAGGACATGATGCGCGGCATTCGGCTGGCAACCGGCGATGGCCTGGCGCCGCCAGTCGTACCACTCCCACACCGCTCGCGGGTTGCGGGCGAACGCCTGGGGCGTGGCGAGGTCTTCCACGCGGAAGTCCTTCCACAAGCCGTCGGCCCCGCGAAACGTGGGCACGCCGCTTGCGGCCGATACCCCGGCGCCGGTCATCACGGTGATGCGCGCATCGCTCGTGAGGGCGCGTGCGACGCGGTGCAGGATGGATCGCATCGGCTCCCGCCGCGGTGCCCGCTACTTCGGCGGCGCGGCGGCCTTCTCCATCGTGCCCACCGGCAGCGTGCCGACGTTCAGGAACGGGTTGAGCGCGGCGCCGCGCCCGGTCAGCAGCTTCTCGAGCCCGGTGTGCCCGGCGAAGGCGGCCCAGTCCACGGCGGCGGCGCCGAGGCTGTCCTTGAGGTCGATGCGGGCGCCCTTTCCGAGCAGGGCCTTCACCACGGCCTCGTGCCCGTGGTACGCGGCGAACATCAACGCGGTGAGGTTCTGCGAGGAGCTGCGGGCGTTCGGATCGGCACCCTTGGCGAGGAGGCCCTCCACCAGCGTGACGTCACCCCGGGCGGACGCCCGCATCAGCTGCGTCAGCTTGTCCGCGTCCTCGGCGTCGATGGGCGCCACGGCTTGCGCGAGCAGGAGGTGCGTCGTCAGCAGCAGGACCGTCGTCATTGGGAACCTCGAGGGGATGATGCGACAGCGCCGCGCCGCCCTGCAAGCGTTTCCCCGTCTTCTCCCTTCTGCCTTCTGCCTTCTGCCTTCTCACTTCCCACTTCTCGACTTCGACTTCCGCGCCGAAGGCGCGGGATGGCACGCGCCCTTCAGGGGGCACTGGCTGTCCTTCTGCTTCGTGCCGAACCCGCAGGCGCTCATCATGCCGAGATGGCACAGCGAGAAGTCGTATCGCACCGGGTCTCGAGGGTCGAGCGCACCTAGCGACTTCGTGATGTCGGCGGCCATGCGCCACCCGGGGCTCGTCAGCCTGGTGAGCCGCAGGCATCGGCCCACGCGGATGACGTGGGTGTCGAGCGGGATGATGAGCTGCGACGGCCGGACGCGGGACCAGAGCCCCAGGTCCACCCGGTCGATGCGGACCATCCAGCGCAGGAAGAGGTTGAGCCGCTTGCACGCGCCGCCGGACGACGGGCGGGAGAAGAAGTACGCGACGCCCGGCTTCGACGGGACGGGCCCGTAGGCCTCGGACAGGTCGAGGCCCATCGCGCGCGACGAGAACGACTCGAGGGCCTGCTCCACGGTCGCGGCGTCCGGGTCCATGCCCTCGGCGAAGAAGCCCTCGATTGATCCCCCGCGCTCCAGCATCTGCCGCAGGACCCACAGCAACGCCACGAGGTCCACGCCGCGGGTCCAGCGGTGGACCAGCGGGAACAGTGCCGCGCCGTGCACCTCGGGCTCGAAGCGCCTGACGTACTCGGCAGGATGGTCCCCCATCACGGCCACGAGCGCCTCGACGGAGTTGAGCACGCTCTGGACGCGGCCGAACGCCAGCGCCGAGGCGCAGAAGGCGACCACCTCGCGATCCGCGGGATGGCGGAAGCGCCGGACGATCCAGACGGGATCGGACACGACGTTCTCCAGATCGAACGCGGAGTACAGATGGTCGAGACGGGCCTTCAACTCAGATGCGGGCACGGAGGGGATGCCACAGGCTATTTCAGGCCGGCGTCGAGCGCGCGGAGGGCGTCCAGGACGGTGGCGGCGGCGTTCGCGAAGAACACCGGGTTGACCTTGTCGGCCGTGTCTGTGGGCCGGTGGTAGTCGGGGTGATCCTCCACGCCGAAGTAGACGAACGGGATCCCGGCTTCGTGAAACACGCCGTGGTCCGACTGCAGCGTCCAGTCGTCGTTCCCGGACCCTGGCGTGTCGTGGCCGAACAGGAGCCTGATCGGGGCGCGCTCGGCTACCGGCTCGAGCAGCGGGCGAAGCGTGGGGCTGTGATGCAGGCCCGCCGCGTAGAGCTCGCCCTTGTCGCCCCGGGCCACCATGTCGAGGTTCACGTTGAGGGCGACGCGGTCCCTGGCGACGGGCGGCGCGGCGAGGAAGGCGCGCGCGCCCTGCAGGCCCATCTCCTCCGCGTCGAACGCGGCGACGATGAGGGTCCTCCGGAAGGGCTGCCGGATGCAGTGGGCGGCGGCCTCGAGCAGCACGGCGACGCCGGAGGCGTTGTCGTCGGCGCCATGGAAGATCGCTCCCCCGCGCACGCCGACGTGATCGTAGTGGGCTGAGAGGACGATCACGGGTAGCGTCGGGTCTATGCCGGGACAGGTGCACCGCTGCCATCTCCGCGCCATCCTGCGCGCGGCCTCGCGGCGTGAACGAGAAGGGGTGCTCGAACGAATCGCTGGCGGGCTTCAGCCCGATGGCGCCGAAGCGCTCGCGCACCCACGCACGCGCCTTCGCGCCGCCGGGGGTGCCCGCGCCGCGGCCCTCGAACTCCTCCGAGGAGAGCGTGCGGAGGGTGGCCATGAGCGCATCCGCCGGGACGGCGGGCCCGGTCCGAACGGGCGGCGCCTGCGCGCGGAGGGGGCTGACCAGTGCGAAGGCCATCGCCATCGCCGTGACCGCCGGCACGAGATGCCGCCGCGCGGCCGCACAGTCGTTCATACGTGGCACTGTACCATCACGCGCGCTGCTTCAGCCGGTACATGGCCCTGTCCGCTTCCCGCAGCGTCGCCTCCGGCGACCCGTCCGCGGCGAGCTCGGCCACGCCGCAGGTGAAGCGGATGTGCGGCTCGGGCTCGGCGGCCAGGCGCGTGCGCAGCTCGTTCACCCGCTCCATCGCGGCCGCGTGATCGAGCCCCGGCGCGATGACGAGGAACTTGTCGCCGCCGTAGCGGATCACGGCGTCGGTGGGGCGAAACGATTCGCGGACGGCCCGCGCGAAGCGCACCAGGCAGTCATCGCCGACGCCGTGCCCGTACAGGTCGTTGATCTGCTTGAACCCGTCGAGATCGAGGAAGAGCACCGTCGCTCCCTCGGGCTGGACGGTCCGGAACACCTCGGGGAGCGCGCGACGGTTCTCCAGCGCCGTCAACGGGTCGCGGTCCGCGAGGCGCCGCAGGTGTTCCTGCGCTTCCCTCAGGTAGCGATTGGCCACCGCCAGCTCGCGCTGGGACCGCTCCGAGACCGCGAGCACGCAGCCCA
>CAZLBU010000035.1:9411-14852 GCA_964557815.1 uncultured Bifidobacteriaceae bacterium
ATGCCGGCATCGAGCGACGAGGTCAGGGACAGGAACCATCCGGCCTGCTGGCGGAGGCCGGCGGAGAAGAGGCCGCCGGCGTCGAGATCCACCCAGTAGGCTCCCGCCTCGGCCAGTGCCAGCGCGCCGCGAACGCCGAGCCCCGTCGCCAGCCAGGTGACGTGATGCCACGCGCCGCGCATGGCCAGCGCGCCGCCCACGAGCAGGAGCCCCATCGCCAGGTGCTGGACCACGCCGAGCACGGCAATCGAGGTGATGAAGAGGCCGCCGACGAAGCCGTAGGTCATCGTGGCCGTGAGGATGGTGCGCTGCGAGAGGCGCTCGGTCCCGGGCCGGCCCACGGCCCACGCGCCGCGGATGAGCCACAGCACGAACCCCAGCTTGGCCGCCATGTAGGCGCCGAGCAGCCAGCCGACGTTCGTGCGCGGCTGCGCGAACCAGTAGAACACGGTGACGGCGAGGGCGAGAACGTTCGCGAACCACGCCAGCTCCCACCAGCGCACCTCCGCGTGGCGCGACGACCGGCTCAGGGCCACGAAGAAGGCGGCGACAATCAGCGCCGAGAGGAACTGCGCTGCCGTGCTCCACCGCCAGAGAAGCAGGTCCATGCGCGTCAGACGTCCATCAGTTGCGCCCCGCAGGCCATCCGGATTCCGGGTTCGAGAAGACCACGCGCCCGCCAACGAGCGTGGCGGCCACGCCGCCAGTGAAGGTCCACCCGTGGTACGGCGTGTTCGTCGACTTGCTGCGGAGCGTGGCGCGATCGATCGTCACGGCCAGGTCCGGCGCGAGCACCGTGATGTCGGCCACCGATCCGGGCGCCAGCGTGCCACCTGGCACCTTCAGGATGCGCGCCGGGTTCACCGACATCAGTTCGACCAGGCGCGGCAGGCGGATGAGGCCGGCGCGCACCAGCCGATCCAGGCAGATCGGCACGGCGGTCTCGAGCCCGACGATGCCGAAGGGCGCGCGGTCGAACTCGACGTTCTTCTCGTCGTAGTGGTGCGGGGCGTGATCCGTGGCGATGACGTCGACGCTGCCGTCCACGATGCCGTCGATCATCGCCTGCCGGTCCCGCTCCTCGCGGAGCGGCGGGTTCATCTTCGCGTGGGTGTCGTACGGGATGGGCGCGGCGAGCAGGTCGTCGGTGAGCGTGAAGTGGTGCGGGCAGACCTCCGCCGTGACGTGCACGCCGCGGCTCTTCCCCTGGCGGACCGCTTCGAGCGTCGTCCAGGCGCTCATGTGCGCGATGTGGACGTGCCCGCCGGTCATCTCGGCCAGCAGGATGTCGCGGCCGGCGGTGATGGCCTCGGCGACGCCCGGGATGCCGCGCAGCCCGAGCGAGGCGGCCACCGGCCCCTCGTGGGCCACGCCGTCGCCCTTCAGCGACTGGTCCTCGCAGTGCTCGATGACCGGCATGCCGAACATGCTCGTGTACTCCAGCGCGCGGCGGGCCAGGATGGCCGTCGCGATAGGCAGGCCGTCGTCGGTGACCGCCACGCAGCCCGCCTCGCGCAGTTCCGCGATGTCGGCCAGCTCCTCGCCCCTCTGGCCGCGCGACACCGCGCCGATGGGATAGACGCGCGCCAGGTTCGCCTCGCGCGCCTTCTGCAGGATGAGCTGTGTGACGCCGGCATTGTCGTTGACCGGCTTCGTGTTCGGCATGCACGCGACGGCGGTGAAGCCGCCGGTCACGGCCGACAGCACGCCGGTGGCCACCGTCTCCTTGTGCTCCTGTCCCGGCTCGCGCAGGTGCACGTGCATGTCGATGAAGCCGGGGCACACCACGAGGCCCGGCCCCAGCTCCAGCACCTCGCCGCCCTCGGCCAGCGACACCGGCAGGTCGCGCCCGACCTGGGCGATGCGATCCCCGTCGATGAGCACGTCGAACTGCCCGTCGATGCCGCTCGCCGGATCCACGACGCGCCCGCCCTTAAGCAGCCGTTTCATCTTCCGCTCCACCCGCCAGCAGATACAGGACCGCCATGCGCACCGCGACGCCGTTGGACACCTGGTCGAGGATCACCGAGAAGGGGCCGTCGGCCACCTCGGACGCGATCTCCACCCCGCGGTTGATGGGCCCCGGGTGCATGATGATGACGTCGGGCCGGGCGCGCTTGAGGCGCGCCTCGGTCATGCCGAACGTCGTGAAGTACTCGCGGAGCGACGGGAAATAGCCGCCCTCCATCCGTTCGAGCTGGATGCGCAGCATCATCACGACGTCCGCGCCCTCCACTGCCTCGTCCACCCGCGTGGTCACGCGCACGCCGAGCCGATCCAGCCCCGGCGGGATGAGTGTGGCCGGCCCGCACACCCAGACCTCGGCGCCGAGCTTCGTCAGCAGCAGCAGGTTGGACCGGAGCACGCGGCTGTGCAGCAGGTCGCCGAAGATCGCCACCTTCAGCCCGCCGATGCGGCCTTTCCGCTCCCGGATGGTGAACGCGTCGAGCAGCGCCTGCGTGGGGTGCTCGTGCATGCCGTCGCCCGCGTTGATGATGGCCGCCTTGCAGATGCGCGCCAGCAGGTGGCAGGCGCCCGACGACCCATGGCGCAGCACGATCATGCTGGGCGACATCGCCTCGATGTTCATCGCGGTGTCCACCAGCGTCTCGCCCTTCACGACACTGGACGTGCCGATGGCGACGTTCAGCGTGTCGGCGCTGAGGCGCTTCTCGGCGATCTCGAACGACGTGCGCGTGCGCGTGCTCGGCTCGAAGAACAGGTTCACCACCGTCCGCCCGCGGAGGGTGGGCACCTTCTTGATGGCGCGCCGGCCGACTTCCTTCATCGCCTCGGCCGTGTCGAGGATGAGGACGATCTCCTCGGGGCTGAGGTCGGCGATGCCGAGCAGGTTCTTCTGGCTGAGGGCGGTGGCGGCCGCGACGGCGTCCATGGCGCTACTCCACCGCCTCGACGGTCACCTCGTCCACGCCGTCGATCTCCTGCAGGCGCACCTGCACGCTCTCCTTGCGCGACGTGGGCACGTTCTTGCCGACGTAGTCGGCCTTGATGGGCAGCTCGCGGTGCCCGCGGTCCACCAGCACCACCAGCTGGATGGCCTTCGGACGGCCGAAGTCGATGAGCGCATCGAGCGCCGCCCGCGTCGTCCGCCCCGTGTAGAGCACGTCGTCCACGAGCACGATGGTGCGGTTGTCGATGGAGAACGGGATCTCGGTCTTGCGGACCAGGGGCTGCGGGCCGACGGCGGCGCGCATCAGGTCGTCGCGATAGAGCGTGATGTCGAGCGCGCCGGTCGGCACCTCCTCGCCCGACACGCTGCCGAGCGTGGCGGCGATGCGCCGCGCCAGAGGCACACCCCGCGAGCGGACGCCGACAAGGGCGACCCCGGCGATTCCATGGTTGTGTTCGATGATTTCGTGCGCGATGCGCGTGAGCGCGCGGGCGATGCGGTCCGCATCCATGACTACCGGCATACTCACCTCTTTGCGGACTCGCTGGTCCGCGTGACCTCAGGGTGGGTGCGGTTCATGTGACCCTCTTTGCGAGCTCGCAGGCTCGCGATTAAAGAGGCCTTCAGTGTAGCACGGCGGCTCATTGAGCGATTGCCGATTGATGATTGACGATTCATTGGGTGATTGGTGATTGCCGCCTTGCCCATTGGATTGAGCGATCGGGTGATTGGGGATTGACGCAATCGCCAAATCACCCAATGACTCAATCCAAGGCGCAAGGCGCCAATCGCCCAATCGTCAGTGAATTGCCCGATTGGCAATCGTCAATCGCCAATGGACAGCGCCGCCCCCGGCCCCACACCGCGCGCCTCAGCGGCCGTAACTCGGGATGTATGTCACAGGCCGCTCGGCGGTGAAGGCTGCGCGGAACAGCTCGGTTCGCGCGAAGCCCTCCATGTCGCGTCCCACCGGCAGGCCGAAGAAGTAGAGGATGGTCGGCGCAATGTCCACCACCGACGCGCGGCCGGGACGGCCAGGCTGCACCGGAGCCCCGTAGGCCAGCACGAAACCGTCCGGCGCCCGCTCGTGCGTACCGCTGATGGCGGCGTTGCCGACCAGCCGCTCGAGGAGACGCTTCCCCACGCTGAGCGGCTCCATCCCGAACGACGACACCACCAGCAGCACGTCGTCGTCGCCCAGCCCCTGGAGGAACCGCCCGACCTGCGCGTCCAGGAAGCCGTAGTACTGCTCGAGAACCCGCCCGTAGCGGCGGCGCTCCTCGTCAGACACGTCGCCGAACGCCGACGGCGTGGCATACCGGAGGAAGTAGTGTCCCACCGCGTCGACGCCGGGAAATCGCACGGCGAGGAAACGTGGCGACGCCGCATCGAACACGCCCAGCATCGTCGCGTGGACGCGATCCGCGATCACCGGCTCCGGATCGCTCCCCAGGTCGTAGTCGCCGGCGGGCGGGCCCCCCATCACCGAGACCAGCGCCACCGGATCGGGCTCCGGCACGGACGCCAGGCTGGCGCGCGCCGACTCGAGCATGGACGGCGGCCACACCGCGGAGGGCCCATCCAGGTCGAGCGCGGGGCCGTCCATCCGGTGAAAGGCCTCGCTCACCAGGAAGCCGTGCACGGGGGCGGCGGGCTGTGTGAGCGGCCATCCGATCACGCCCACCGACACGCCCTGGTCGCTCAGGATGCGCCAGAGGGGCCGGGCGCCCAGGTCGTCGGCCGAGTGCGGCTGCTCCCAGAGGAATCCCAGCCGGACCAGCGCCTGCGCGAAACAGTAGTCGGGCAACAGCGAAATGACCGGCGTCACGCCGAGCACACGATACGAGGCCGACGAGCGGACGCCGTTCTGCATCGGGCCACGCCCCGTCGCGGCCGCGCTCCACACGGTCTCGGCCTGCGTCGGGCGGAGCGTGGCCAGGTGCACGACTGCGCCGCCGTCGAAGATGCGGCCGAGGTTTGGCAGCCGCCCCTCGGCCACCGCCGGTGAGATGACGTCGAGCGACGCGCCGTCGAGCATCAGCATCACGACGCGCCCGCTGACGGGAGCCGGGGTCGCCGCGCTGACGACGGGGGCGGACACGCGCGCGGGCAGCGGCGCGGCACGGGCCGGCCCGCGCAGCACCGTCGGCATCACCACGGAGAGCACCGCGGTGAGCACGAGGATCGTGGCGCTCGACCGCCCGCCGCGCCGGCGGAGGTGAGCCAACGCGATCATCAGGAACACCCCCGCCGCCGCCATCCGGCGGGTGGTCTCCACGTCGAGTTCGGGGCCGAAACCGCGCAGGTTGAGCCACATCACGGTCGCGCCCCCGGCCGCCGCCATCGTCAACAGCCACGACAGCAGGCGGACACTGACCCACCCCGGCGACAGCACCTCCACCGCGAGAATCTGCCGCAGCACGATGAGCGCGTAGAAGACCACCGTGAGGTTGGCGCCGTAGGCAGCGCCCATCATCAGGGCGATCGGCGTCAGGGCCCCCGGGTCGATGGGATACTGCGGGTTGAGCTG
>CAZLBU010000036.1:0-14752 GCA_964557815.1 uncultured Bifidobacteriaceae bacterium
CTCCTTCAGCAGCTCGCCACCGAACTTCACCGTGTGCGAGCCCTTCGCCGTGTCGATGAAGTACGTCGCCGCCGCCGTGTACTGCTTGCGGTCCCGGTCCAGCTGCCAGCGCTGCTGCGCGCCCGTCAGCTCGCCCAGCCCCGTGTCCCGCCAGAAGTAGTTCGGGTCGCAGCTCGACACCTCGCCGCAGTTCGACAGCATCGGGAAGTAGTACCCGAAGTCCCCGAAGCGCGCCTCGATGTACAGCTTGTCGGTCAGCGTGCTGTTCCACTCCGCCTTGTACACCCAGCTGCCCGAGTCCTGCCGGTTCGTCGAGCCGATGTCGTTGTAGAAGTACGACCCGTACGGCAGGCGCGTCGCTTGGATCTTCTGCCCGTACTGGTAGTAGCCAATCAGCTTGTTCTTCTGGTTCACCTGGTAGGTGCCCTTGACGACCGGGTTCCACAGCTTCGTGTCGAACGTCTGGTCGAACCGGAACTGCGGCTGCGCCACCGCGTTGAACTGCTCGCGGTAGGTGCCGAAGTACCAGATCTTGTCCCGCACGATCGGGCCGCCGACGTTGATCGCCCGATCCCAGTAGCTGTCGATCTCGTTGCTGTTCGGCCGGATCCCGCGCGCGATCACGTCGTCGGGGATGTTCTCGCCCTGCAGGCTGTTGTTGTACCAGTCGTAGTAGCCCTCGCCGCTGAACTGGTTGCCGCCCGACTTGGCGATGAACTGGCTCTGCACGCCCGGGTTGGGCATCTCGGCGCCCTGGCCGGAGGTGCCCATGAAGGTCTCTTCGAGCGACGAGTAGTCGAAGTAGAAGCCGGCGCCGCCGGTGCCTTCCGTGGTGTTGATGCCCTCGATGAGCACGCGCACCTGGCCGGAGAAGCCGTAGGCGTTGTAGCCGGTCTGCGTGCCCGCGCGGTTGCCGCCCACGTCGATGCGCGACATCTGCACCGACGGCGTCACGGCCAGCAGCGACCACATGTCGCGGCCGTTCGGGATGGACTGGAGCTGTTCCAGCTTGAAGTTCTGCTGCACGCGCGTGGAGCTGGTGTCGATGATGGGCGACTCGCCCGTGACCGTCACCGTCTCCTGCAGCGTCGCCAGCGTCAGCTCGACGTTCAGGTTCGCGGTGAACCCGAGGGCAATCTGCACACCCTCACGCCGCAGCGTGTTGAACCCGGCCAACTCGTAGGTGACGGTGTAGGTGCCCGGAGGCACCGCCGGGAACCGGTAGTTGCCGGTCTCGGACGACACCGTCGTCTGCTGACCGAGCATCGACGGGCTCTCGGCCGTGACCGTGACGCCGGGCAGCACCGCGCCCTGCGCATCCGTGATGCGGCCCTGAATCGTGCCGGTGGAGCTGGCACCACCGCCCTGTGCCCACGCCGGCACCGCGGCCGCAAACGCCAACACAAGGGTCAGCGCTGCCATAGACCAACGCTTCATGCTCATCCTCCTGGTGGGGGTGGCCCGCCTGGGCCTGGGTCCCACAACAACAGCTTTCAAACCCGGCCCGCGAGGGGCCGAACCAACAATCCAAGACGACCGAGATTCAAGCGCGCGCCGCCGGCCTACAGCCTGGCCGAGAGGGGGGATACAGCCTTCCCCTGCGCCTAGATCAAGGGCCGAATGTATAGGAACCGGGGAGGAAATGCAATTTTCCGGGTTGAACACCCGTTCAAGAAGCGATAAGGGGGCACACGGCCCGGAATGCCCTCGCATCCCGCGCCGTGTGCCCTGATGAGGACCGCCGCCGTCCAGGCCGCGCCGTATCAGAACAGGAAGCGGAATCCGAGCCGCGCCGTGCGCGGCGCAAGGATTGCCGACGGCCGCAGGTAGTTCGGGCCGGTCGTGCGGGTGATGGTCTCGGACGTGCTGCTGTTCGTCACGTTGAAGAGATCGACGAACGCCCGAATCTTCATGCGGGCGGTGAGGTCCACTGTCTTCTCCGCGCGGATGTCGAGCACCGTGATGTTGGGCTCGCGGTTGTCCTTCGGGCTGTCGGCGTAGATCGTGGTGCCGGGGATGATCAGCCCGAACGGCGTCGCCGCGGAGGCCGCCACGGAGATCTCACGCGCGAAGTTCTGGCCCGACTGGTGCCGCAGCACGGGCGACACGCGGATTCCCCACGGGGCGTCGTAGGAGCCGGTCGCCTTGAAATCCCACGACGTGCGCTCGAAGCGGCCCGGGTGGTTCGGCGTCTGCGGGAACGCGCCCGTCGGGAAGTTGTCGCGAATCGTGTAGCTGCCGCCCACCGATGCCGACCACCGGTTCGCGTAGCGCTTGCTGACCGACGCTTCGACAGTCTTGTAGCGGCCCGTGAGCCCGGTGTTGGTGAGCACCTGGGACACCGGGTACTGGGACGCCACCGCCGCGGGCATGCCGTAGAGCGTCAGGAGGCGATCGTCTGCCGTGCCGCGCGCGCCGTCCAGGCCGATGTCGGTGAAGGCGAACGGAACGGTGTAGGCCGAAGGCGGGCGGGACGTCTGGTACGACTCGAACAGGTCGTCCTCCGTCTTGTAGACGAAGCCGATGCGCGACCCGATCACCTCCGCCAGTTGCTGCTCGAAGAAGACCCCGAACTCGTGCGTGTACGGCTGCTCGAGGTTCGGATCCTTCGTGCGCGTCCCGGCCAGGTTCGTGGCCGTCACCGCCCCCTCTTCACCCGGCTGCCAGCGGCGGTCGCCGTTCAGGTCGTTCCAGGTGAGGGTGATGTTCTTGGAGGCCTGGTTGGGGTTCACGTTCGTGGAGAGCCCCACGCCCGTGTTGTGCCAGAACAGCCCGTAGTTCGCCTTGATGACCGACCGCCCGTCGCCACTGAGGTCGTAGACCGCGCCCAGGCGCGGCGCGAACGAGTTGAACGTGTTCACCTCGACCTCGGGAAACGTCTGGTCGGGGATGCTCAGGAGCGCCGTCCCGTGCGAGAACGCCATCTGGTACTGCTCGGGCAGCCAGTTGCGATACCGGTCCCAGCGCACGCCGCCGTTCACCGTGAGGCGGCCCAGGTTCCACGTGTCGTTGATGAACGCGCCGAAGACATCGAGCTTCACCTGGGACAGCGTGTCGCCGTTGTCGTCGGTGCTGAGCGTGCCCACGTCGGTCGCGGTCGGAAACCAGAACACGATCTGGCTCGACCGGCCGTTGTTGTACTGGAGGTCGCGGTTGCCGCCCACGCCCTGGAGGAAGCCGCTCACCTGGGTCTCCTTGTTGATCTCGCCGCCGATCTTGATCGTGTGGCTGCCCTTCCCCGTGTCGAGGAAGTAGGTGGCGGCGCCGGTGATCTGCTTGCGGTCGCGGTCGCTCTGCTGGCGCTGCGGCGAGCCCTCGAGCGTCAGCGTCGTCGTGTCGCGGAACCAGTAGCCCAGGTCGCTGTTCGCAATCTGCGGGAAGTAGTAGCCGAAGTCGCCGAAGCGCGCCTCCACGTACAGCTTGTCGCTGATCGTGCCGTTCCACTCGCCCTTCCACACCCAGCTGCCCGAGTCCTGCCTGAAGGTCTGCCCGGGATCCGTGTACGTGTAGGTGCCCTGCGGCAGGCGGTTGGGCTGCACTTTCTGTCCCCACTGGTAGTAACCGATGATCTTGTTCTTCTGGTTCACCTGGTACGTGCCCTTGACGACCGGGTTCCACAGCTCGGTGTCGAACGTCTGGTCGAACAGGAAGTTCGGCTGGCCCACGGCGTTGAACTGCGTGCGGTAGGTGCCGAAGTACCAGATCTTGTCCTTCTTGATCGGGCCGCCCACGTTGATGGCCGTGTCGTAGTACCGATCCATCTCGTTGCTGCGCGGCCGGACGCCGCGCGCGATGACGGCATCGGGAATGTTCGAGCCCTGCAGGCTGTTGTTGTACCAGTCGAGGTAGTACTCGCCACTCAGCTGGTTGCCGCCCGACTTGGCGATGAACTGGCTCTGCACACCCGGGTTCGGCATCTCGGCGCCCTGCCCCGTCGTGCCCATGAAGACTTCCTCGAGCGACGAGTAGTCGAAGTAGAAGCCGGCGCCGTCAGTGCCCTCGGTGGTGTTGATGCCCTCGATGAGCACACGCACCTGACCGGTGAAGCCGTACGCCGTGTAGCCGGTCTGGGTGCCGGCGCGGTTGCCGCCCACGTCGATGCGCGCCATCTGCACCGCCGGCGTCACCGCCAGCAGCGACCACATGTCGCGGCCGTTCGGGATGGAATTCAGCTGCTCGAGCTTGAAGTTCTGCTGGACCCGTGTGGAGGTGGTGTCGATGACCGGCGACGCGCCGGACACGGTCACCGTCTCCTGCAGCGTCGCGAGCGAGAGCTCGACGTTCAGGTTGGCGGTGAAGCCGAGTGTGATCTGCACGCCCTCACGCTTCAGCGTGTTGAAGCCCGCCAGCTCGTAGGTCACCGTGTAGGTGCCGGGCGGCACCGCCGGAAACCGGTAGTTCCCCGTCTCCGAGGTGACGGTCGTCTGCTGGCCGAGGAGCGCGGGGCTCGTCGCCGTCACCGTCACGCCGGGCAACACCGCACCCTGCTCGTCCGACACGCGGCCCTGAATCGTGCCGGTCGCGCTCGCGCCGCCGCCCTGGGCCAACGCCGGCGCCACCGAGGCGAACGCCAGCAACAGGGCCCACACGGCCCTCGTACACCACTTCATGACTTCCTCCTGTGGGGCAAGCCCAACAGCAACGCCGCACGTACGACGAACACAACACCGGGGCCACGACAGCCCGGCGCCAGGCATCCACAACAACAACCCGAGTCGAACCACCAACAGGGGGTTTGCGCTTGTCACATGCCCCGGGAGAGGGGGCGCGCAAGTGACCGGATGCTGCGAACTCTACACAAGCACGAGCATCCCGGGTGTCTTAGATTGTCTTGGACTGTCTTGCTTCATCACGCGCGGCGCGTGATGAACAGGCCCGTGAAGATTGCCGCCGACCCGATCACGTGGTTCAGCGCGATGGGCTCGCCCAGCCACACCGCCGCGATCACGATCGCGATCACGGGCGTGACGTTGCTCCAGGCCGCCGTGCGCGTACTCCCCGCCCTCTGCACGCTCGTGTACCAGATGAGATATGCGAACGCCAGCGCAAAGACCGCCGATGCAGCCATCAGCAGCCAGCTGAGGGGTGAGATGGCCGCCCACTCCACGCCCACGAGAACCGGCATCGCCACCAGCGTGTACAGCAGCGCGCCAATCGCGATGGAGTAACCCGTCACCACCAGCGGCGAGTGCGTCCGCAGGATGGGAACCGACGCCACCGAGTAGGTCGCCCAGCACACGGTGCTGGCCATCATGAGCGCGTCGCCCAGGTGCCCGCTCGCGCTCCAGTCCACCTTCTGCCCGACGACGATGGCGAGGCCGAGGAAGGAGATGGCCGCGCCCACCCATCGCATCGGCGGCACGCGCTCGTGGCCGGCCCACGCCGTGAGCAACGCCACCACCACCGGCGTCGTGCCGAGGATGAGCGAGCCGTTGGCCACGCTCGTGCGCTTGACCCCGCCCAGGAAGAGCAGTTGGTACATGCAGTGCCCGACCACGCCGAGGACGACGAGCCGGGCCCAGTCCCGGCGCTCCAGCGGCGCCATGCGCGGCAGGCCCGCGCTCTGCCGGGAACGCTGCCACCAGATGGCGGCGAGGAAGACGGCCGATGCGATGACGAGGCGGAAGGCGTTGAACGCCAGTTCGGGGAAATCGCGGAGGGCGACCTTCACCAGCGAAAAGTTGGCGCCCCAGATGGCGACCATCGTGAGGAGGAGGAGGTCGAGGCGGGACACGGGGGATCAGGTCAGGTCACGGTGCAGGGTGCAGGGTGCGCTGGTGCAGCGAACGAGCGGGCGACGTGGGCGGAAACGAAAACGAGTGCGGGGGCATGACTGCCCTCCGCACTCGTGTGCCTGAACCCTGGAGTCCGGGCGCGCACTTGCGGGCGTTGAACCCGGTGCTTTGAACCCCGGGCCTTGAGCCTCCGTGCGCTACCCCCCGAACGGCTTGATGAAGAAGAGGATCAACGAGACGAGCAGCACGTAGATGACGAGCGACTCGATGAGCACGAGGCCGAGGATGAGGGCGCCGCGGATTTCACCGGAGGCACCGGGGTTGCGGGCAATCGCCTCGGCGGCGGACGCGACGGCCTTGCCCTGGCCAAGCGCGGCGCCGGCGGCCGCGATGGCCAGCGCGAAGCCCGCGGTGATGATCGACCACTGCACCAGGCCGGACTCGGCGGCGGCGCCGGCGGCCTCCTGCGCGTAGGCCGGCGACACCAGGCCAAGGACCAGGAACCCGAACATCAAGGACAGCACTGACCGTCGTGTGCTCACAGCGTACGCCTCCCTCACGCGATACCGAACCACTTACGAAACATGTTGAGACCGTCGAATGGCTTCGACCCCTGCGGCGAGCGCCAGCGAGGTCACCCCCACGAGCATCCCCACCGGGTCGAGGTGCAAACGCACCATCATACCGTAGGCCGCGACGGCGAGTATAGCATGTCTTGTGAAGAATTTCACTAGCACCCACACCCCCGCCCGCCCCCCGGCGCCCAGCCCGATCAGCGCGTCCACCGTTCCCCGGATGGCCCACGCCGACAGCCCCACCAGGGCGCCGCCGCCAATCACGCCCGCGCCCGCCTGCCACTCGCGCGGCCAGACCATCCAGGCGAACACCGCCAGCAGCACGCAGAACGCCACGGCGTCGCGCAGCACCCGGCGCGTCACCGCCCCTCGTCCCGTTCTCCGGCCGGCCGCGACGGGCCGCCGCCCGAGCCGCCCTCTGGACCAGCCCGGCCCGCCCCTGCCGTTCCTGGCGACGCCGCGCCGGCGGTGGCGCGCATGACGCGGTAGACGTTCAGCACACCCGCCGCCAGGCCCAGGAAGAAGCCGATGAAGGACAGCCAGGGCGCCGTGCCGAGCGCCCCGTCCAGCCAGTAGCCCCCGCCAAAGCCCATCGCAAGGGCGAGGACGAACGACATCCCCACCGAGCTCAGCTGGCCGAGCATCCGAAGCGTGCCGGGTGAGTCGGGCATCGCGGTAGTGTACGGCCGGAACACTGCGCGGGTGCGAACAGGTGCGGGCGGGTGCGAACAGGTGCGGGCGGGTGCGAACAGGTGCGGGCGGGTGCGGGCGCGTGCGGGAGGGCGCGACTCTCGGCTCCCGAGTCCCGGTTCCCGACCCGTTCTATACTCCCCTCAGCTGCCCGGTGCGCCTCCGGCCCAGCGTGGAGTCCCACGATGCCTCGATTTCCCCGTGCGCTTCTGCTGGTCATGGGACTGGGCGCGCTTGCCCTCGCCCCCTCGCTCATGGCCCAGGCCACCGAGCGGGTGCTGTACGTCAGCGCCCTTGACGCAAAGACCCGGGCCCCCGTCGATACCCTGGCGCCCGGGGATCTCCGTGTCACCGAAGACGGCGTCACCCGCGAGGTGCTGCGGGTGACACCAGCCACCACGCCCATGCCGGTGGCGGTCATCGTGGACAACCAGGCCGCTGCGCAGCCCACGATCGCGGATCTCCGGTCGGCGCTCTCCGCCTTCCTGGCCTCCATCGATGGCCTCGGCCCGGTCGCGCTCGTCACCATCGCCGACCGGCCCACCATCCTGCAGGACTACACCACCGATGCGGGGCAGCTGAAGGACGCCGCCAACCGCGTGTTCGCGATGCCCGATTCAGGCGCGACCCTGCTGGACGCCCTCGTCGAGGTCTCGCGGGGCCTGGCGAAACGCGAGTCGGACCGCGCGGCCATCGTCGTCGTGACGCCGGAGCTGACCGAGTTCAGCACGCTGCACTTCTCGCAGGTGCTGGACGGCCTGAAGACGAGCGGCGCGATGATGAGCGCCGTCGTCCTGCAGAACATGCGGGGCCCGATCCAGGCCGATGCCGCCCGCAACCGCGCGGTGGTGCTCGATCGCGGCGTGAAGGAGACCGGCGGCTGGCGCGAGGACGTGCTGACCAGCATGAGCTACCGGCAGGCGCTCGAACGGATCGCCGCGGCGCTGAGGCGCCAGTACCGCGTGGTCTACGCGCGGCCGCAGACACTCATCCCGCCCGAGCGCGTCCAGGTGAGCGCCGCCCGTGACGGCCTGGTGGTGACCGGCGCGCCGGCACGCGGGCAGAAAGATCGCTGAGGTGAGCGCCGCGCGCCTGCGGATGGGCACGGCCGGCGCCGTGCTGCTCGCGACCATCGCCGCGGCGGCGCAGGAGCCGCCGCGGGTGTTCCGCGCCGGCGTGGATCTCGTCTCCCTGAACGTCACCGTCTCGGACGGCCAGAACCGGTACGTCACAGACCTCGAGCGTGACGACTTCACGGTCTTCGAGGACGGGGCGAAGCAGGACCTGCAGTTCTTCAGCCGCAGCAACCTCCCGATTGCGCTCTCCCTGCTCATCGACACCAGCGCCAGCATGGAAGAGCGCCTCATCGTGGCGCAGGATGCGGCCGTCGGGTTCGCACAGCGCATCCGCCCGCAGGACCTCGCGCAGGTGGTCGACTTCGACAGCCGCGTCGAGATCGTGCAGGGATTCACCAACGAGACAGCCGCGCTCGAGCGGGCCATCCGCGCCACCTCGTCCGGAGGATCGACGTCGCTCTACAACGCCGTTTACATCGCGCTGCGCGAGCTGGCCAAGGTGAAGGCGAAGAGCCAGGAGGATGTCAGGCGGCAGGCGATCGTCGTGCTCTCGGACGGCGAGGACACGACCAGCCTGGTGAGCTTCGAAGAGGTGATGGAGCTGGCGCGCCGCTCGGAAACGGCCATCTACACCATCGGCCTGCAGCCCCGGGAAGAGGGTGCCCTCAAGGGCTTCCGCGAGGCGGAGTTCGTGCTGCGCCAGCTGGCACAGGAGACGGGGGGCCGTTCGTTCTTCGTGCAGCGGGCAGAGGAACTGAGCGGCGTCTACGGCCACATCGCCGACGAGCTGTCGAGCCAGTACACGATGGGCTACGCCTCGAAGAACCCCAAGCGGGATGGCGCGTGGCGCAAGGTGCTGGTGCAGGTTTCCCGCCCCAACACCACCGTCCGGACGCGCCGCGGCTACTACGCGCCGACGCGCTAGAATCTCCCCGTGCGTCCAACCGTCTACATCATCGGCGCCGGCCCCGGGGCGCCCGACCTGATCACCGTTCGCGGCCTTCGCGCGCTGCAATCGGCACAGGTCGTCATCTACGACAGCCGCGTGCAGCCGCGGCTCCTCGACCTGGCCTCGCCCGCCGCCGAGCGCATCGACGTGGGCAGCGCGGCGCCACAGTCCGCGGAACAGGACGCCATCAACTTCCTGATCGCCGAGAAGGCCCGCGAAGGACACGTCGTGGCCCGGCTCAAGTGGGGCGATCCCTTCGTCTTCGATCGGGGTGCGTCCGAGGCGCTGTTCCTCCACGAGCAGGGCATTGCCTTCGAGGTCGTCCCCGGCGTGGCTGCCCTGGTGGCCTCGCCGGCCTTCGCGGGCATCCCGATCACCTATCCCGGCGCCGGCGACAGCCTGACGCTGGTGCGCGGGTTCGAGGACGAGGGGCGCACACCGCCGAAGGTGGACTGGGCCAGCCTCGCCCGGCTCGACGGCACCATCGCGTGCTTCACCGGGCCGCGGCAGATCCCGCACGTCGTCGGCTCGCTCCTCGCGCACGGCCGCCCACCGGAGGAAAGCGCTGCGCTCGTCCTGCACGGCACGCTGTCCGCCCAGCGGACCGTGGTGGCGCCGCTCGGCGAGATCGTGGCGAAGGTGCAGGAGCAGGACGTGTCCGTGCCGGGCATCCTCGTCACCGGCCCGGTCGTGGGGCTGCGGGATCACCTGCGCTGGTTCGACAACCGCCCGCTGTTCGGGCGGCGGGTGCTGGTCACGCGATCGCGCGACCAGGCGCCGGAGCTCGTGGAGCTGCTGGAGCAGAATGGCGCCGAGGCCATCGAGGCGCCGGTGCTTCGCATTGCCCCGCCGCTGGACCGGGGACCGCTGGAGCGCGCGGCGGCCGCCCCCCGCTCGTTCGACTGGATTGTGCTCACGAGCACCAATGCGGCGGCGGCGATCATCGGGTGCGTGCTGGCCGAGTCGCGCGACCTGCGCGCCCTGGCCGGTCCGCGGCTCTGTGCCGTCGGGCCGGGCACCGCTGCGCGGCTCCAGCGCTACGGCGTGAGCCCCGACCTGCAGCCCGCCGATCCCCGCAACGCCGGGATCATCGCGGCGATGGCCGACAACGGGTCGCTGAAGGGCCTGCGCGTGCTGCTGCCGACATCGGATTCAGGGACGGAGACGCTCGGCGACGAACTGCGCGCAGCCGGGGCCGACGTCACCGAGGTGACGGCCTACCGCGCCACGACGGTCGAGAGCGATGCGCACCTGGGCCTGTACCGGCAGCTGCTCGACCGGCGTATCGACGCCGTCACGTTCACGAGCGCCACGACCGTGCGGGCGTTCGTCGAGATCTACGGCACCGAGCAGGCGCCGGACCTGCTGTCGGGTACCGTGGTGGCCACCATCGGGCCCGCGGCTGCCGACGCCGCGGCGCGCGCCGGCATCACGGTACACGTCATCACCCAGGGGGCCACCGTGGCCGCGCTGGTGGACGGGCTCATCCGGCATTTCCGGCCATCCTGAGCGCGCCCGGTGCGCGCGGCCTGTTCATTGAGCGATTGCCAATTGCCGATTGAGTGATTCATCGACGATTGGCGATTGGTGAATTGGGCATTCTGATTGGGCGATTGGGCGATTGGGCGATTGGGCGATTGGGTGATTGGGGCATTGAGGCATTTGGGACCGCGTGCCCGGTTCGCGGGGCAGGGACACCTGCTGGGTCCGCCCGGAATCGCCGGATGCCGGCAATCGCACAATCAGACAATCCGAATGCTCAATGCCTCAATCGCTCAATCGCCGGGTGAATCGCTCAATCGGCAATTGGCAATCGCTCAATGGGCCGGCCGGCCGCAAGCCGGCGCCCGTGTCAACGCCAGGGCATCAGCCGTTCCAGCCAGGCGATGCGGGTGAGATCGTTGTAGATGACGGTCACCATCAGCGCCATCAGCGCGACGAAGCCGGCGAACAGCATCTTCTCCTTCACGGCGAGGCTGAAGTCGCGGCGGACCAGGGTCTCGATGGCCATGATGAAGATGTGCCCTCCGTCCAGCACCGGGATGGGCAGCAGGTTCAGCAGGCCCAGGTTCAGGCTGAGCGAGGCCATCAGGCCGAAGAGCGCAATCCAGCCGGCCTCGGCCGACTCGCCCGACAGCTGCGCGATACCGACCGGGCCCATCAGTTGGCGCGGCGAGGCCTCGCCGCTGAACAGGTCCCCGAGCGTGCGGAAGATCATCCCCGACATCTCGATGTTGCGCTGCACGCTCATGCCGAAGGCCTGCAGCGGTCCCGGCGTGAACGACTCCACCGCGTCGCTGATGTTGATGCCGATGCGGCCCACCTCTCCCTGGCGGGTCGGCGTCACGGCAAGGGTCCGCTCGGCGCCGTCCCGGCGAACGACGACCTGGATTTCCTGCTCGGGATACTTCGAAATCGCCTCCGAGACCTGCGAGGCGAACACCATGCGCTGCCCGTTGATCGAGACGATGATGTCGCCGGCAGCCAGGCCGGCCTTCTCGGCGGGCTCGCCGGCCACGAGCGCGCGGATGGTCGGATTGACGTCCGGCAGCACGCCAATGGTCCCCACCTCGAAGCGCGCGTCGCTCCGGGTTCTCAGCTCGGTGACGTCCGGCCGGATGGTCAGCCGCTCCTCGCGTCGATCGCGGATGACCACCATGTCCACTTCGCGCTCGGGCCGCGACGCCACGGCGATCTCGAGCTGCTCCCAGGTGTTCACTTCGGCCGACCCGAGCCGCGTGACGATGTCGCCGGGCCTGACCCCCGCCCGCTCCGCTGGTGATCCCGCCTGCACGAGGCCCACGAGCGCCGGCTTCTCCATGTAGGCCGGCACGGTGGCGCCCTGCATGAGCACGAAGGCCAGCACGATGACGGCCAGGCCCAGGTTCATCGCGGGCCCCATGATCAGGATCTGGAAGCGCTGCCACTTCGTCTTCGAGAGGAACTCGTCCGGCTGGCCGGACCGCGGGTCCTCGGGGTTCTCGCCGGCCATCTTCACGTAGCCGCCAAGCGGAATCGCGCTCACGCAGTACTCCGTGTCGCCGCGGCGGAACTTCAGCAGCTTGGGGCCGAAGCCCAGCGAGAAGGTCAGCACGCGCACGCCATTCCAGCGTGCCGCCATGAAATGCCCCAGCTCGTGGACGAAGACGAGCACGCCGAGCACGAACAGGAAAGCCAGCAGCGTTGTCACGCGGTGTTACCTCTCTGTCGATTGTAGCGCCCGAACGGACTGCTCGGCCCGCTCCCGGGCCCAGGCGTCGATGCGGCGAACCTCGGCCAGGGTACCGGCCGGGCCGGCCTGGTGGGCATCCATCGTCCCGGCGATCAGGTCGGGGATGGCCGTAAACGCCAGGCGCCCCTGCAGAAAGGACGCCACGGCGACCTCGTTGGCCGCGTTGAGCACGATGGGCAGGCTCCGGTCGGCGTCGAGCGCCCGGTAGGCCAGGTCGAGGCACGGGAAGTCGTCCCAGGCCGGTTCGTGGAACTCGAGCGCACTCATCCGCGCCAGGTCCAGGAAGGGCACCGGCGCATCCCAGCGGTCGGGGTAGGAGAAGGCGTACTGGATGGGCAGGCGCATGTCGGTGATGCCCATCTGCGCGATCACCGACCCGTCCTTCAGCTCGACCATCGAGTGGACGATCGACTGCGGGTGGACGATGACGTCGATCCGGGACGCGGGCACGCCGAAGAGCCAGTGCGCCTCGATGACCTCCAGGCCCTTGTTCATCAGCGTGGCCGAGTCGATGGTGATCTTCTGACCCATCTGCCAGGTGGGATGCTTCAGCGCGTCCGCTGCCGTCACGTGCCGCAGGCTCTCCCGGGTGCGTCCGCGGAAGGGGCCGCCTGACGCCGTGAGGACCAGGCGCCGTACTTCGTCCGGCTGGCGGCCGTGCAGGCACTGGTGGATGGCGTTGTGCTCGCTGTCCACGGGCAGCACGGCGACGCCCTTGCGGCGTGCCGCCTCCATCACCAGGCCGCCGGCCATCACCAGCACTTCCTTGTTGGCCAGCGCGATGGTCTTGCCGCACGCGATGGCCTCGAGCACCGCCTCCAGGGCAGCGGTGCCAGACGAGGCGCAGAGCACGATGTCGGCCTCGGCGCAGGTGGCGACGGCAACCAGCCCTTCGGGGCCCGACGCGGCGGACCCGGGAAGATCGCACGACTGCTTCAGCGCGTGCAGTCCCTCGGTCGCGGCCATGGCCACGACGCGGGGCCGGTACTTCCGCACCTGCTGCGCGAACGCATGGACGTTGTTCCCGGCGGCCAGCGCCACCACCTGCAGCCGATCGGCGTGCGTGTCCACGACCGACAGGGCGCTCGTGCCGATCGAGCCCGTGGAGCCGAGGATGGCGATACGAGTCATCGAATGAAGAAGTAGAACACCGGCGCCGCGAAGAGCAGTGCGTCGATTCGATCCAGGACGTGCCCGGGGATCAGGTGGCTGCTGTCCTTGAGGTCGGCGGCGCGCTTCAGCATCGATTCGAAGAGGTCGCCGATGATGCCTGCCACGACGATCAGGGCCCCCAGCAGCCCGAGGCTGAGCGGGCTCATCCCGGGCAGCCACGCCGTGCCGGCGGCGATGAGCACGGCCGGCGCCACCAGGAAGCCGCCCACCGCGCCTTCCACGGTCTTCTTCGGGCTGCGCCGCGGCGAGAGCGGCGTGCGGCCGAACAGGCGGCCCGTGTAGAACTGCGCGGTGTCGCTCACGGCCACCGTTCCCATCAGCACCAGCACGGCCTCGCGGCCAGCCACGGCGTCAATGGCCACCAGGGATCCGAGCGGCAGCCCGATGTAGACGGGCGCGAGCACCGCGGCCGACGTGTCGAGCAGCGTGGCCGGGCCCACGCGGTCCGACAGCAGGACGTTGGCGGCCGTCCCGATGAGGCCGACGACAATGATCACCTCCACCGAGACCCAGGGGAAGGGCACCATGGCGCACGCGCCGAGGGTCGCCAGCAGCGTGGTCCACCACGGCACGCGCGCGCCTATCCCCTCCACGATCCGGGCGTACTCGATGAAGGCGAGCGCCGCCAGGACGAGCGTCACTCCCAGCAGGGCCTCGGGCGTGAGGAACCACACCAGGGCCAGAGCCAGGGCGGCCATGGCCACGCCGCTCAGCACTCGGGTCATGGGAACGGTCGCGCTACTTCACGCCCGCCGCGACGGGGGGCGCGATACCGCCGTACCGGCGGTCACGCTTCTGGTAAGCAACGATGGCCTCCAGCAGGTCGCGGCGCCGGAAGTCGGGCCAGAGGGTATCGGTGACGTAGATCTCCGCGTAGGCAATCTGCCACAACAGGAAATTGCTCACCCGCATCTCGCCGCTCGTCCGGATGAGCAGATCGGGGTCGGGCTGTCCGCCGGTGTAAAGAAAGCGCGCAAAGCTCTCCTCGTCCAGATCCGCGGGCGCCAGGCCCGACGCCATCGCCGCGCGCACCGCATCCACGATCTCCGCGCGGCCCCCGTAGTTCAGCGCGATATTGAACAGCAGCCCGGTGTTGCCCGAGCTCTGGCGCGCCGCATCGTCGAGCTCGGCGCGGATGTCGGGCGCGAGGCCTTCGGGGCGGCCAATGACGTGGAAGCGGATGTTGTTCTCGAGCAGCGTTGCCAGCTCGGAGCGCAGGTAGCGCTTGAGCAGCATCATCAGCGTCCCGACCTCGGCGGCGGGGCGCTTCCAGTTCTCCACCGAGAACGTATAAAGGGTCAGCACCTTCAACCCCAGCCGCG
>CAZLBU010000037.1:0-1323 GCA_964557815.1 uncultured Bifidobacteriaceae bacterium
TGGCAAGGCCCGGTTTGAGATGGTCGTCGTCGAGATGAACCCGCGCGTGTCGCGGTCTTCCGCCCTGGCGTCGAAGGCCACGGGATTCCCCATCGCGAAGATCGCGGCGAAGCTCGCGCTCGGCTACCACCTGGACGAGATCCCGAATGACATCACCCGCCTGACTCCGGCCTCCTTCGAGCCGACCATCGACTACGTGGTGGTGAAGATTCCGCGCTGGAACTTCGAGAAGTTCCCGCAGGCCGACCGCACGTTGACCACGCAGATGAAGTCGGTGGGCGAGGTGATGGCCATCGGCCGCACGTTCAAGGAAGCCTTCCTGAAGGGCATCCGCTCGCTGGAGATGGGGAAGGAAGGCCTGCTGTTCCGTCGCCCGGATCCGCCGGACGACCGCGCGGGCGCCGAAGACGAGCAGGAAGAAGAGGAGGCGCTGCTCAGGCGCCGGCTCGTGGTGCCGACGGACCGCCGGATGTGGGCGCTCTTCCGCGCGCTCGACAAGGGCTGGAGCGTCGAGCGCATCCACGAGCTCACGAAGATCGACCCGTGGTTCCTGGACCAGTTCGCCTCGCTGGTGGAACTGCGGCGCACGGCCGAGATGATCGGGCTGCGCGACATGTCGCACGATCTGATGCGCACCCTGAAGCGCGCCGGGTTCGGCGACCAGGAGCTCGCCCACATCCTCGGCGCCGACGCGTCGGCCATCCGGGAGCGGCGCATCGAGCTGGGCCTCGTCCCCGCCTTCAAGCGCATCGATACCTGCGCGGCGGAGTTCGAGTCGTTCACGCCGTACATGTACAGCTCCTTCGAGGAGTCGTGCGAGGCCGACCCGACGGGCAAGCCGAAGGTCATCATCCTGGGCAGCGGCCCGAACCGCATTGGCCAGGGCATCGAGTTCGACTACTGCTGCTGCCATGCGGTCTTCGGCTTCCACAAGGAGTCGTTCGAGACCATCATGGTCAACTGCAATCCCGAGACGGTGTCCACCGACTACGACACCGCCGACCGGCTGTACTTCGAGCCGCTGACGTTCGAGGACGTCATGGCCATCATCGAGCGCGAGCGGCAGGGCAACCCCGATGTCGCCTGCGTGGTGCAGTTCGGCGGCCAGACGCCGCTGAAGCTGGCGCTCGGGCTCCAGGAAGCCGGGGTGAAGATCCTCGGCACGTCGCCGGACTCCATCGACCTGGCCGAGGACCGGCAGCGCTTCGCGCAGCTGCTCTGGGACCTCGGGATCCCGCAGCCGGCCAGCGGCACGGCGACGTCCAAGACCGAAGCCCGCGAGGTCGCCTCGCGGGTGGGCTTCCCGGTGGTCGTCCGGCCCTC
>CAZLBU010000037.1:1335-4659 GCA_964557815.1 uncultured Bifidobacteriaceae bacterium
TGGCGATCGTCTACGACGTGGCAACGCTGGATCGCTACATGACCACGGCCGTGGACGTGTCGCACGACCGCCCGATCCTGATTGACCGCTTCCTCGAGCACGCCAAGGAGATCGACGTGGACTGCGTGGCCGACGCCACCGGCGCCGTGATCGTCGGCGGCATCATGGAGCACATCGAGGAGGCCGGCATCCATTCGGGGGACAGCTCGTGCGTGGTGCCGCCGCCCTACGTGCCGGAGAAGCACCTCGCGACCATCCGCGACTACTCGCGTCGCATCGCACGGGCGCTGAAGGTGGTCGGCCTGATGAACACGCAGTACGCCATCAAGGACGACACCGTCTACGTGCTCGAGGTCAACCCGCGCGCCTCGCGCACCGTGCCGTACCTGGCCAAGGCGATGGGCGTGCCCTTGGCGCAGATTGCCGCGCGCGTGATGGCCGGCCGCACGCTGGAGTCGCTCGGCCTGGTCGAGGACCTCACCCCGACCGGCGTGTTCGTGAAGAGCCCGGTGTTTCCGTTCGTGCGGTTCCCGGGCGTGGACACCATCCTGGGCCCCGAGATGAAGTCCACGGGCGAAGTCATGGGCGGGGCCGGCAGCTTCGGCATGGCCTTCGCCAAGGCCATGCTCGGCGTGGGGCAGCGGCTGCCCGAGTCCGGCGCCGTCTGCGTCAGCGTGAACAACGACGACAAGGCCGAGGTGCTGCCGATTGCCCGCGAGCTCGCGGCGCTCGGCTTCAGCATCGTCGGCACGCGCGGCACGGCCGCTTACCTCCGCACGCACGGCATCGACGCCTCCGTGGTCTACAAGGTGAACGAAGGCCGGCCGAGCCTGGCCGACGAAATCGTGAACCGCAAGATCGACATCGTGATCAACACGCCGCTCGGGCGCGAGTCGTTCTTCGATGACAAGGCGGTGCGCCGTGCCGCCATGATGACCGGTGTGCCCTGCATCACCACCATCACGGGCGCCGCGGCCGCCGTGCAGGCCATCCGCGCGCTGCGAAGCGAGGGCCTCGACGTGCGCGCGCTGCAGGATTACCACGCGGAGGTGAAGGCAGAAACTGCCTAGGGCAGCTCCGCCCCGCCGTTCAGCTTCTGCGACCTTCCCGCCGGGTTGGTTCGTTTCCGGCCTGATTCCTGGTGTGCCGCGGCTTGCATCCGCTGCGGCATGCCTCTCTCCGCACCCCTTGCCCTCTTGCTGGCGGCCGGACTGGCTGCAGGCATTCACCTCGATCTCTCGCTGGCCCGGCTGCCTTTCCTGGTGATGGCCATGGCGGTCGTGGCGGCGTTCCACGCGCGCGTCCAGGGCCTGCGGGGCGTCGCGCGGCTGATGTGGGCCGTGGCTGTGACGGCAGGCGCCGTGCTGCACGGCATGCACACCGTCGACCGCGCCGAGCGAGCGCCGATCCGCGCCTGGCTCGAGGCCCGATTGGGGCCGGGCGCCCTGGATCCCGTGGCCCCCCGGCTGGACGAACCCGTGCGCTTGCGCGGACGACTGACCCGGGATGGCGCGCTCACGGAAGACGGCGCGCTCATTCACCTCCGTGCCTCGCTCGTGTCCGTCGGCGGCGCATGGGAGCCGACCGACGGGGGCGTGTCAGTCACCGTCGCCGGGACGCAGGCGGCGGGGCACGTGGCGGGATGGCGGGCGGGCCGCGAGGTGGAGTTGCCGGCATGGTTGCGCCGCCCGGCCCGCTACCTCAACAAGGGCGTGCCGGACGGGGAGCGTGCACTGGCCGTGCGGGGCACGGCACTGGTCGGCACCGTGAAGAGCGCCGCCCTCGTGGAGGTGCGGCGCGCAGGGCGCTGGTGGGACGAACGCGCGGCAGACGTGCGCGCGGCCGTGCGCACGTCGATGGCACGGCACGTCGGGCCGCACGACCCGATGTCGGCGGCCATCGGGACGGCCATCCTGATCGGGGATCGCGCGGCCATGTCGCCCGACGTGGTGCGGCGGCTGCAAGAGGCCGGGACCTATCACGTCGTCGCCATCTCGGGTGGCAACATCGCGCTGCTGGCCGGCGCGGTGTTGGCCCTGCTGTGGGCGGCCCGGATCCGCTTTGCCGGCGCGGCGGCGGCCGCCATCATCATGCTCTCCGCGCACGCCTGGGTGATTGGCGGCGGGTCCTCCGTCGTCCGTGCCACGGTGATGGCCGTCATCTACCTGGGCCTGCGGCTCGTGGATCAGCGCACGGCGCCCATCAACGCCGTCGCCGTGGGCGCGTCGGTGATGCTGCTGGCCAACCCTCTGGAGCTGATGAACGCGGGATTCTGGCTCACCTTCGGCGCCACGGCGGCGCTCATCGCGGCCGCGGCGCGTTGGCAGCCCCCGGCGCCGGGACGCTGGTGGCATGCGCCCGCGGCCATCTGCGTCGGTAGCCTGGCCGTGGAGCTGGTCCTCACCCCGGTGTCGGCCTATATCTTCCAGCGCGTGACCCTGGCGGGGCTGGCGTTGAACCTGGCCGCCGTCCCTGCGATGGCAGTGGTTCAGGCGTCGGCGTCTGTGTGCGTGTTGCTGGACGTCCTCGGTGCAATGCCCCTGGCGTCCGTCCCGGGGAGGGTGGCCCACCTCGCGGCGCAGGCGCTGCTCGAGAGCGGGCGGCTCGTGGACTATGCCCCCTGGGCCACCTGGCGTGTGCCGTCGCCGCCGCTCGGGCTGGTCGCGGGCTACTACGCGGTCGTCGCCCTGTGGTGGCGGTGGTCCGTACCTCCGGTGGACACCGGGCCTCGCCGGCGCCGCGCGCGTGCCGCCGGCGTGAGCGTTGTCGCGATGTGGCTGTGGATGGCAGTGGCACCGCAGACCCTCGCGCGCGCGGCCATCGAGCACCGGCTGCGCGTGACGACGATGGATGTGGGGCAGGGGGACGCGGTGCTGGTGACCTTCCCTGATGGACGCACGCTGATGGTGGACAGCGGCGGGGTCTCGCCGCGCGGCGAGTTCGACATCGGGGACCGGGTGCTCGGGCCGGCCATCCGTGCGCGGGGCATTGCGCGGCTCGACTACCTGGCCATCACCCATGGCGATCCGGACCACATTGGCGGAGCAGTGTCGCTCGTGCGCGACTTCTCGCCCGGGGAGGTGTGGGCCGGGGTGTTCGTCGCGAACCACGAGCCACAGGAGGCGCTGCGCGTCGCGGCCCGGGGTCCGCGGAGCGCGTGGCGCTGGCTGCTGCGCGGGGACCGCTTCGAGGTGGGCGGCGTCGAGGTGCGCGTGCACCACCCGCCGGCGCCCGACTGGGAGCGGCAGAGGGTGCGGAACGACGACTCGCTGGTGCTCGAATTGCGCCACGGGGAGGTATCGGTGCTGTTGACGGGAGACATCT
>CAZLBU010000037.1:4669-5584 GCA_964557815.1 uncultured Bifidobacteriaceae bacterium
CGCTGGACGTGCTGCCGACGGTCATCCTCAAGTCGCCGCACCACGGCAGCGCGACCTCGAGTTCGGCGCGCCTGCTCGAGCGCCTGCGCCCCGCCGCCGTGCTCATCAGCGCTGGTCGCGGCAATCCGTATGGCCACCCCGTTCCCGCGGTGCTCGAGCGCTACACCAACGTCGGCGCACAGGTCTTCCGCACCGATCGCGACGGGCAGATCGAGCTCGTGACCGACGGACACAGCGTCGAGATCACCACCTACACGGGCCTGCGATGGCGGCGGCCCTAAAGGAGCCCGGGTACACGTGCCTTCGTGTCCTTCGTGCTTCCGTGGACGGGATGCACGGCCTTCTTGGCGGCGTTCCAGCGCGCGTCGAGATCTTCGACCGACAGGTCCCTGATGGCGCGGCCCTCGGCGGCGATGGCGCGCTCCATGGCCTCGAAGCGGTCCTGGAACTTGTCGTTCGCCCTGCGGAGCGCGGCCTCGGAACCGATGCCCATCTTGCGCGCGAGGTTGGCGAGGGCGAAGAAGAGGTCGCCCAGCTCCTCCTCGGCTTCGGCTGACGAGGCGCCGCCGGACTCGACCGCTTCCCGCAGCTCGCGCGCCTCCTCGTCGATCTTGTCCAGCACGTCGGCGGCCTTCACCCAGTCGAAGCCCGCCGTGGCGGCCTTCCGCCCGAGCAGATCGGCCCGCTGCAGTGCGGGCAGTGCGCGCGGGATGCCGCTGAGCGTGGTCTTGACGGGCTTGCCAGCCTCGGTGCGCTCCACCGCCTTGATGTCGTCCCACTGCTCCTTCACGCCCGTCGCGGTGATGGCCGCCGTCTTCGGCAGGGGCTCGCCGTCCGGCGTGAACACGTGCGGGTGCCGCCGAATCAGCTTGTCGGTGACGGCCTGGATGGAATCCGCAATCGTGAAGTGGCCCG
>CAZLBU010000037.1:5594-8510 GCA_964557815.1 uncultured Bifidobacteriaceae bacterium
CCTCGGCACAGAGCTCGGCCAGGAACACCGCCTCGAAGAGGAAGTCTCCCAGCTCCTCGCGGAGCGCCTCCATGTCGCCCTCGTCCAGCGCGTCCAGCAGCTCGCAGGTCTCCTCGAGCACGAAGGGGCGGAGCGACTGGAGCGTCTGCTCGCGGTCCCACGGGCAGCCCTCCGGGCTGCGCAGCGTGTGCATGATGCTGACGAGTCGTTGGAAGCGTGCCCCGGCCTGCTCGGACATGCCCGAATGCTATCATTCGGTGTTTTGGAGGCGCGCGTCACGATACTCGGGAGCGGCACCTCGCACGGCGTGCCGATGATCGGCTGCACGTGCGATGTGTGCCAGTCGCCGGATCCGCACGATCGCCGGCTCCGCCCGTCCATCTACCTCGAGGCGCAGGGCGGGCCCTCGGTGCTCGTGGACACGTCCACCGATCTGCGCCAGCAGGCGCTCACCTACGGCGTGCGGCGGGTGGACGCCATCCTCATGACCCACAGTCATGCGGATCACGTGCTGGGCATGGACGAGGTGCGGCGGTTCAACATCCTGAACGGGGGCGCCATCCCGCTGTACGCATCCACGTCAACGGGCCGCGAGCTGCGGCGGATCTTCCAGTACGTGTTCGAGCCGCCGTCGCAGAAGGGCGGCGGCGTCCCACAGGTGGAGCTGCACGAGATCGACGGCCCCTTCGCCGTGGGGGCGCTGCAGGTGCAGCCGGTGCCGCTGCTCCACGGGAGCCTGCCCATCCTCGGGTTCCGCTTCGGTCGGTTCGCGTACCTCACCGATGCCAGCACGATTCCGGACGAAGCGTGGCCGCTGCTGGAGGGGCTCGACGTCCTCATCCTGAACGCGCTCCGCCATCGCCCGCATCCCACGCACTTCTCCCTGTCCGAGGCGGTGGCGGTGACCGAGCGGCTGGCGCCCGCGCGTGCCTTCTTCACCCACGTCTGCCACGACCTGCCGCACGCGGCCACGAACCGGTCGCTGCCCGCGGGGATGGCGCTGGCCGCCGACGGCCTGTCGTTCACGGTGGAGGTCGGCTGACGTGGACGTGCTCCGCTATCCGGACGATGCGCGGCCCGCGCGGTGGCCGCACCCGGTCCTGGCCCTCGGCAACTTCGACGGCCTGCATCGGGGGCACATGAAGATCATCGAGCGGATCCGGCGCGGCGCTTCCGAGCGTGCCGGCACCTCGGTCGTGCTCACCTTCGACCCGCATCCGCCGCGCGTGCTCCGCCCCGAGAAGGCGCCGCCCCTGCTGATGACGCTGGATCAGAAGCTGGCGGCGCTCGAGCGCGCAGGGGTGCAGGGCGTGGCCGTCGTGCAGTTCACCGAGGAGCTGTCGCAGTGGGACCCGGAGACGTTCGTCCGCCGCATCCTCGTCGAGTGGCTGCGCGTGGCGGAGGTCTGGGTGGGCGCCGACTTCCTGTTCGGGCGCAACCGCTCCGGCAATTTCACGCTGCTGCGCACGCTGGGCCAGCAGCACGGGTTCCGCGCGGAGAAGATCGATCCCATCCGCTACAAGGACTTCATCGTGTCCAGCACCCGGATCCGGCGGCTGGTCTCGGAGGGGCGCGTGGAGGAGGCCGGCGCGCTGCTGGGACGGCACTACGCGATCGGCGGGGAGGTGGTGGCGGGCGCGAAGCGCGGGCGCGAACTCGGCTTCCCCACGGCGAACCTGGCGACCGCCAACGACCTGATCCCTCCGCACGGCGTGTACGCCACCTTCATCACGCTGGACGGCGTCGTCCACCCGAGCGTGACGAACATCGGCGTGCGGCCGACCTTCGGGAGCGACCAGCGCCCGGGCGTCGAGACGCACGTGCTCGGCTACTCGGGCGATCTCTACGGGCGCCGGGCCGACGTCGCGTTCGTGCAGCGCCTGCGCGATGAGCGACGGTTCCCGGACGTGGACGCGCTGCGCGAGCAGATCGCGGCCGACGTGAGGCGGGCCGAGCGATTATTCGATAGACTTTCGGTATGACGGCCGCTCGCGATGGAGGTCAGGTGAGCCCAGAGTCGTTCCATTTCACGATCACCGTGCCGGCAGACAACCGCCTCGTGGGCGTGGTGCGGGATCTCTGTGCCCACGCCGTGAGCTACGCGAAGCTGGCCGAGCCCACCGGCCGCGCCTTCTGCGACCGCGTGGGGGAGGCGGCCGCCGACGCGGTGAACAAGAGCGCCGGCGCGCCGTGCCCGATGGTGTTCCAGTGCGCGGGCGGCGAGCTCAGCGTGACCATCGCCGGGCAGACCCTCAGCCAGCCTCTCAGCGCCTGACGAGACCGATGCGCCTCTATAACACGCTCACCCGGCAGCCGGAGACCTTCGAGCCGCTCCGCGACGGCACCGTGCGGATGTACACGTGCGGGCTGACGGTCTACGCGCGCGGCCATATCGGCAACTTCCGCACGTTCGTCTGCGTGGACGTGCTTCGCCGCGCCCTGAAGTACATCGGTGGGTGGCAGATGCGCCACGTGATGAACTTCACCGACGTGGACGACAAGACCATCGCCGGCGCCGAGCGAGAGGGCCTGGGCCTGCGGGAATACACGGACCGCTACATCGCGGCGTTCCGGGAGGATGCCGCCACGCTCGGCATCGAGCCGGTGGAGGAGACGCCGCGGGCCACGGATCAGGCGAACCTGGACGCGATGGCGGCGATGATCAGGCAGCTCGAGGCGCGCGGCCACACGTACGCCAGTGACGGCTCCATCTACTTCAAGATCGCCAGCATGCCGGACTACGGGAAGCTGTCGCGACTGGACCACGCCGGCATCCAGGCTGGCGCGCGGGTGGACGCCGACACCTACACCATTCCGCCGGATAATCCGTTCGTCGGCGTCGAGGGCGCGCAGCCGGAAATCTGGGCGTACGGGCTGCGCAATCCGTGGCGCATCAGCTTCGACTCCATCACAGGC
>CAZLBU010000037.1:8520-12483 GCA_964557815.1 uncultured Bifidobacteriaceae bacterium
TTCGTCCTGTGGAAGGCGACGAAGCCGGGCGAGCCGACGTGGGACTGCGGCGTGGGCCCGGGGCGGCCGGGCTGGCACATCGAGTGCTCGGCCATGGCGCTCCGCCTGCTGGGCGAGTCGCCCATCGACATCCACACCGGCGGCATCGACCTGGTGTTCCCGCACCACGAGAACGAGATCGCGCAGAGTGAGGGAGCCACCGGCCAGCCCTTCTCGCGCTTCTGGATCCACACGGAGCACCTGCTCGTGGACGGCCAGAAAATGTCGAAGTCGCTCGGCAACGTCTATACGCTGAGCGACATCACGGAACGAGGCTTCCGCGTGTCGGCCCTGCGCTACCTGCTGCTCTCGTCGCACTACCGCAAGCAGCTGAACTTCACGTGGGCCGGGATGCAGGATGCGGAGAACGCGCTCCGGCGGCTCATCGACTTCCTGGACCGCCTCGACACGGTGCGCGGCGGCCCGGCACACCCGGAGATCGTGCGGGCGGCGAGCGCCGCGCGGGCGGCCTTCGACGAGGCACTCTCGGACGACCTGAACACGTCGGCCGGCCTCGCGGCCATGTTCGACTTGGTGCGGACGGTCAATACGGCCATCGACCAGAAGGCGATCGGCGAGCCGGACGTCGCCACCATCCGCAACGCCTTCGCCCACTTCGACAAGGTGCTGGGCGTGCTGTCGCTGCGGCAGGACGAGGACCGGCGCCCGCCAATCCCCGAGGAAGAGATTGCCGCGGCCATCGAAGCGCGGCAGGCCGCCCGGCGCGCCCGCAACTTCGCCGAGGCGGACCGCATCCGGGACGAGATGGCGGCCAGGGGCGTCATCTTCGAGGACGGCCCCCAGGGCACGCGCTGGAAGCGGAAGTAGTGGACACGGAGGATAATGGGCGGATGGATGCCCCTCTGTTGAAGACTCCTCTGCCTGGCCCGAAGGCCAAGGCGATCATCGAACGCGACGGGAAGGTCGTCTCCACGTCGTATACACGCGATTATCCATTCGTCATGGCCCGCGGGGAGGGCGCCGTCGTCGAGGACGTCGACGGCAACCGGTTCCTGGACTGTGCCGCGGGGATTGCGGTCACCGCCACCGGCCACTCGCACCCGCAGGTCGTGGCGGCCATCACGGAGCAGGCGCAGAAGTTCCTGCACATGTCGGGCACGGACTTCTACTACGAGCCACAGGTGCGGCTCGGCGAGATCATGAACGAGGTGGCGCCTTTCAGCGGGCAGAAACGCTCGTTCTTCGCCAACTCGGGTACCGAGGCCAACGAGGCGGCCATCAAGCTCGCGCGCTACTCGTCGAAGCGCCCCGGCATCATCGCGTTCCTCGGCAGCTTCCACGGACGCACGATGGGGTCGCTGTCGCTGACGTCGAGCAAGGCCATCCAGCGGCGCGGGTTCGGCCCGCAGCTGTCGAGCACGTTCCACACGCCCTACGCCACCTGTTACCGCTGCCCGGTGGGGAAGCGCCCGGAGAGCTGCCAGGCCGAGTGCCTGAACTTCCTCGAGGATCAGATCCTCGTGCACCTGATCTCGCCCGATGAAGTGGCGGCCGTGGTGGTGGAGCCCATCCAGGGCGAGGGCGGCTACGTGGTGCCGGCACCCCAGTTCCACGAGCGCCTGCGGGAGCTGACGAAGAAGCACGGCATCCTGCTCGTCTGCGATGAGGTGCAGTCGGGGATGGGCCGGACGGGGAAGATGTTCGGCATCGAGCACTTCGGCGTGGAGCCGGACATGATCACGGCGGCGAAGGGCATCGCCTCGGGCCTGCCGCTGGGTGTGACCACGGCGCGCGCGGAGGTGATGTCGTGGCCGCCGGGCGCGCACGCCAGCACCTTTGGCGGCAACCCGGTCTCCTGCGCCGCGGCACTGGCGACCATCGACCTGCTGCGCACCTCGCTCATGCAGAACGCCGCCGAGGTGGGCGCCTACATGATAGGCCTGCTGAAGGAACTGCAGGAGAAGCACGCCATTATTGGCGACGTGCGCGGGAGGGGGCTGATGATCGGCATCGAGCTCGTCCGCGACCGCGTCACCAAGGAGCGCGCCACCACCGAGCGGAACCAGGTGGTGAACGCCTGCTTCGATCGCGGGATGCTGATCCTCGGCGCCGGGCAGAATGCCCTTCGGCTGTCGCCGCCGCTCGTGCTGACCAAGGCGCAGGCGAAGACGGCGGTGGGCATCCTGGACCAGGCCCTCGCTTCGCTCGGGTAGGGCCGCGCCCTCCGGGCGCGGGGGGCCTCTCGGTGGGCCCTTCGGGTGTGCCACGCTTCGCGCGGTGGGATCGGAATCCGACGGCGCGGAGCGCCGCCCACCGGCCGAAGGCCGGCCCACCAACCGGAGGCACGCCTGCCGTGTCTTCCCGTTCGGGCCGGCCCACGCGCCGGAGGCGCGCCGGCTGGTATTTTGCTTGCGTCCCCTCCCGCATGAGCATGGCGCGGCAGCGGCTGGGGCGGCGCGGGGAGGACGTCGCGTGCGCGGAGTTGGAGGCGCGCGGGTATACCGTGCTGCACCGGCGCTACCGCACGCGCTACGGGGAGATCGACATCGTGGCGCAGCACGGCGGCGTGCTGGTGTTCGTGGAAGTCCGGGCGCGGGCGAGTGGCAGGTTTGGCCACGCCGCCGAGTCGGTCACCGCGCAGAAACAGCAACGGGTCGCGGCGATGGCGGAGTCATACCTGGGCCGGGAAGGTGTCGCGGACTCAGTCTGCCGGTTCGACGTCGTGGCGGTGGAGACCGACGTGGAGCCGCCGCGGGTCACGGTGTATTGCGACGCGTTTCGCCCGGGCTGGTAATCGAGCAGGGGCGAGCCGTCGCTGGCCGCAAAGTTTGCCGGATTGCCGGGACCTTTGTTACAATCAGGCTTCGTTCGCGAGCGGGAATAACTCAGTGGTAGAGTGCGACCTTGCCAAGGTCGAAGTCGCGGGTTCGAATCCCGTTTCCCGCTCCAGCCTTCGCTCCGCGGACGCTGGCGAAGGCTGTCCGCCCCAGCGCCGCAGGCGCGACGGCGGGCCCCTCCGCCGCGTCGTTCGAGCAGCGGCTGGCCAGCCAACGTCCCTCAATCGGCGCCGTCGCCAAGTGGTAAGGCAGAGGTCTGCAAAACCTCCATCCCCGGTTCAAATCCGGGCGGCGCCTCCAACTTTTTCCACGCAAACCTGAGCAGCGGCGGGCGTCGGCCTCCTTATCGCCGCGGTCGATTCGCGCTAGCCTGATGCCATCCCCCTTGCAGCCGTGCATGCGCGAGTCGCGTGCGCGCATCGAGAGGGGACCATGCCCGCCTGTCCGCGTCACGTCGCACGGCCCGGCGCTCACCGCGGGTGGGTGCTCGTTGTCGCCGCGCTCCTGATGGCCAGCGTGACAACGGCGTGCGACAACGCCGCAGCCAAGAAATCCGAGGCCGCTGCCACCGTCTACCTGATCGAACTCGAGAGCGGATCCGAATCCACGTTCCAGCGAGCCACGGGCCTGAGACAAGCCGGCAAGCGAAGCGCCGCGGACGCCCTGCTCAGAACGCGGCTCGACGGGCTGGAGGAGCAGGTGGCGAAGTACATCACGACGGATCCCGAGCTGGTGCCATCGGACCGCGAACGGATTGTCGCCGCCGTCCGCCAGGAGCAGGCGCGGATCCGCGAGCTCCTGGAGCAGCGACCACGGTGACGGGTACGGCACCGTCGTGCCAGACTCTCGAGCGGGCGTGCCAGTGTGTCACGGCGGGGCCTGTGCGCATCTGCGGCAGGCGCGGGCCGCGAACCCATCTGCGCATCCGCGGCAGGCGCGGGCTGCAGGCCCGTCCGCGCATCTGCGGGGTCATCTGCGGCGCCCGTCCCCGGTGTTTCCGCGAATCTGTGCAATCTGCGGCATCTGCGGCCCTTGCCGTACCTGCGGCATCTGCGTCCATCTGCGGCCCGTGCCGTATCTGCGGCCCTCCGCGGCGCCGGCGTTCCATCAGCGGCCCGAGGTACCG
>CAZLBU010000037.1:12493-14698 GCA_964557815.1 uncultured Bifidobacteriaceae bacterium
CCCTCCCGAAGTCTCCGGCGTCGCTCCGCGTGCCCCTCCCACCGCGGCAGGCCTTGCCGTCATCCGTGTCGGGGGTGTTGCGTTGACCTACTGGATTGAATTCAAGAACACCGTCCTGCCCTGGCTGCTCGCCGCCGGTGTCGTGACTTTCCTGGTACACGAGCACCGGCGCACCACCGAAGCCCTGCTCGGCGCCAACGAGCGCCTCGCGTCCGCCGTGGAGGAGCAGGGCAAGGCCCTCGAAGGGGTGCGCCAGCTCCTGGCGTCGCAGGGGTACACCCTCCCCCCTCCAACCGCTCCGCAGTAGTCCGCGGCCTGCGTGAGCATGTACGGTTGACATCGCGGATGGCACTCCGGATGTTCGATCTCGCGGACATCTGGGCCACCCGGACCGGCAACGAGGTTCGCCTCGTGTCGGCCAACGACCACGTGCACGCCCGGAAGTCGATGCACTACGCCGGGCTGGCCATCGATCTGCACAGCTCCGACCTGGACGGACTGGCGGCGGTCATGCGGCGCCTCGGCTTCCGCGTGCTCTGGCGCGTGCCCGGGCACTTCGGGCACGTCCACGTCGAGTGGGCGGACGGGAGCTCCGGCGTCACCGAGCTGGTTGCGGCACCCTGATACAAGAGACCAGGAAGACACGACGATGGGGGCGTCGTCGTGCCGTCCTTCGTGTCATCGTGGTCTCTTTGACTATGCTAGGCGGAGACGCTCAACGCGCGAGGCCCCGCCATGGACCGCATCCGCACCCTCATCCTCGGAGCCGCCGGCCGCGACTTCCACAACTTCAATGTCGTCTACCGTGACGACACGCGCTACGAGGTGGTGGGCTTCACCGCGGCGCAGATCCCGAACATCGCCGGCCGGAGGTACCCGGCGGACCTCGCTGGCCCGCTCTATCCGTCAGGCGTGCCCATCTTCCCGGAAGAGGAGCTGGTGTCGCTCGTGGACCGCCTGGCCGTGCGTCAGGTGGTCCTCTCGTACAGCGACATCTCGTACGAGTACGTGATGCACCGGGCCGCCGTCGCCAACGCCGCCGGGGCCGACTTCCTCATGCTCGGGCCGCGGGCGACGATGCTCGACAGCCGCAAGCCCGTTGTCTCGGTGTGCGCGGTGAGAACGGGGGCAGGGAAGAGCCCGGCCAGCCGGCGCATCGCGGCGATGCTCCGCGAGCGCGGCCTGCGCGTCGCCATCGTCCGGCACCCCATGCCGTACGGGGACCTTTCGACCCAGCGCGTGCAGCGCTTCGAGTCGCTGGAGGACATGGCGCGTCACCAGTGCACCATCGAGGAGATGGAGGAGTACGAGCCGCACATGCTGAGCGGTTCGATCGTGTTCGCGGGCGTGGACTACGCCGAGATCCTGGAGCGGGCCGAGGCCGAAGCCGACGTCATCCTCTGGGACGGCGGTAACAACGACCTGCCGTTCTATCGGCCCACCTTGCACATCGTCGTGGCGGATCCCCTGCGCCCCGGCCATGAGCTCACGTATTACCCGGGCGAGGCCAACCTGCGGATGGCCGACGTGGTAATCATCAACAAGGTGGACACGGCTGGCCTCGAAGCCGTGACGCGCGTGCGTGAGAACGTGCGCGGGGCCAACCCGAGGGCGCTGGTCATCGAGGCGGCGTCGCCGGTGACTGCGGACAAGCCGGAGCTCGTCCAGGGACGGAGGGTGCTCGTCATCGAGGACGGCCCGACGCTCACGCACGGCGAGATGCGCTTCGGCGCGGCGACGGTCATCGCGAAGCGGTTCGGCGCCTCGGAGGTCGTGGATCCCCGGCCGTACGCGGTGGGCAGCCTTGCCGAGACGTTCCGGACATATCCCGGGATTGGCACGCTGCTGCCCGCGATGGGATACGGCGAGCAGCAGGTGCGGGATCTGGAGGCCACGATTGCCCGCGTGCCCTGCGACGCGGTGATCGTGGGCACGCCCATCGACCTTGGCCGGCTCATGACCATCGCGCAGCCGGTCGTGCGGGCCCGCTACGAACTGCAGGAACTGGGGCGGCCGGACCTCGCGGAAGCCCTGGCCGGGCTGCTGGACCAGCCCCACGCGGCGCCGCGGCGTCGGGCGCCGGGCTCGACCGACGACTCAGCCCCCGCCCTCTGACCACCCGCACCTGTTCGCACCCGCCCGCACCCGCCCGCCCCCCCCCCCCCCCCCCCGCCCCCGCCCCCGCCCCCCCCCCCCCCCCCGCCC
>CAZLBU010000038.1:0-563 GCA_964557815.1 uncultured Bifidobacteriaceae bacterium
AGACGATGTTGTCACCCCAGACGATGTTGTCGCCCCAGACGATGTTGTCGCCCCACACGATGTTGTCGCCCCAGACGATGTTGTCGCCCCACACGATGTTCTGGCCGGCGACGGCGTCACCCCACACGATGTTGTCGCCCCAGACGATGTTGTCGCCCCAGACGATGTTGTCGCCCCAGACGATGTTGAGGCCCCAGACCGGCAGGTTGTAGAAGACCGAATCGCCCCAGACGATGTTGTCGCCCCACACGATGTTGCCGGCCCACGCGTACGGCTGGCCGGCCACCATCGTCTGGCACGGATTGTCGACGCCGCCCTCGCGCAGGCTGTCGTCGCAGTGCGGCACCGACACCCACGCGGTTTCGAGGTCCGTCACGCGGCGGTCGATGCCGGAGGCCAGGCGCAGCGCGCCTTCCCCGTTGGCGGCGCCCGTGCCCTGTGCGAGCACGTGATACGGAAGCCCGCTTTCGTCGGCGAGCGGCAGCGCCGTGAACTGCAGGAGGGCCTTCGCCAGGTTGGGCGTGAGGGCGGGCATCGCGTCTTTCAGCACCGCCACGAGACCG
>CAZLBU010000038.1:573-6462 GCA_964557815.1 uncultured Bifidobacteriaceae bacterium
CCTGCCGCCATGCTGGTCCCGGACAGCTTCAGGAACGCCTTGCCCGATTCGCCGGTCACGACCAGGCCGGGGTATGAAGCCGCGAGCGCGCTGCCCGGCGCGAGCTCCGACGGCAGCATGTGGCCGGGCGCGACGACGTCGGGCTTGACCAGGCCGTCGTACCACGTTGGGCCGCGCGAGCTGTACCGTGACAGCCGATCGTCCCCGCGTTCGGCGGTGCCGTCGTGGTCGAACGCGCCAACCGTGATGGCGGAAGGGGCGTTGCCGGGCGACGTGATGCCCGCGTACCCCACCTCGCCGTCGGCGCCTGCGCCGTAGTTGCCCGCCGACACGACCACGATGATGCCGGCCCGCACGGCCGTCTCCACGGCCTGGACCAGCGGGTCGTCGGCGGCTTCCTCGAAGATGGGATGGCCCAGCGACAGGTTGATGATATCGATCCCGAGGAAGCGGCGATACGCCACGGCGAACTCAATGGCGCGGATGACATCGCTCGTGCGCCCGCGGCCCGACGCATCGAGCACCTTCAACCCCACGAACTTGACTTCGGGAGCCACGCCCTGCATCGCCCGGTCGGCGAAACGCTGCGAGCCACCGATGAGACCTGCGACGTGCGTCCCGTGGCCGTAGTCGTCGTACGGCAGGCTCCACCTGACGCCGCCGCGCGTGAAGTCGAAGAACGCCTTGACTCGGCCCGTGAAGGCGGCCGAAGGGTGGATGCCCGAGTCGATGAGCGCGACGGTCACCCCCTCCCCGGCGGGGCGCCCGGTGGACAGCCCCATGGCCGCGAGGGCCGTGTTGCTGGCGACCGGGTCGTCCTCGCCGAGGAAGGAGAACGACGCGCTGGGAGAGACCACCGCATCGACGGAGCACCCGTCCGCCGCGGGGCCGCCGCACACGGCGTCGAGCTCGGCAGCCGAGAGATCCACCGACAAGGCGTCGATGGACTCGTGCTCGGCTCCAACCTCTTTGCCTCGCGCAGCGAGCTGCTGCTTCAGCCATGCGCGATACCCCGCCCTGGCCTTCACAATCACCCGCGACGAACGACCTTCACGCTGCGCCTCGGCCAGGGATCGGTCGAGGCGCGCGGCGGCGGGCTGCCCGAGCGCCAGTGTGGGCAGCAGGGCGAGCCCGCACAACAACGTAATCGTGGAGGAGCGACGTGTGAACATAATCGTTACCGGCCCGACATTGAGCAAGGCGCTGGCCAACTCCACGCAGGCGCCGAGAGCACGGGTAATTCGTGCACTCGCATGCAGTTGTGCGATTCCTCGTCCTCCTGACCGGGTGACGACAATTGGCAAGGGTGCCTTTAACTGGCACAGGGACCGTCACGCGCGAGGCAGACAAAACGGTCCAAGTCATTGAAAAAATAAGACTTATCGTAATTTCTGCGATCCGGCACAGCGACGCGGTGTTGATCCAAACTGGAACACGCTCGCAAGCCCCAGTCTTTCAATGACTTAGGCTCACAGAAACGTGAGTGCGCAGGATTGCGTGGCCTGAAATGGCACAGCCCGAATGGGCGGTGCCTTTCAGGATTGTCAGCCGGACAGCTGGACGAGGCAGGTCGAGGCGATCAGTAGGCCCAGCGCACGAGCACGGACCCCACCGTGAACCCTGCGCCCACCGAGGCGAGGAGGATGAGGTCGCCGCGCTTGAGCCGGCCGCTGGTCACGGCATCGTTGAGGGCGAGCGGGATGGTTCCGGCCGTCGTATTGCCAAAGCGGTCGATGTTGATGATGACCTTGTCTTCCGGCATGCCGATGCGCTCGGCCGCGGACATGATGATGCGGCGGTTCGCCTGGTGCGAGACGAACAGGTCCAGGTCGTTGGCCGTGACCTGGTTGCGCTGCAGCAGGCGCTCGCAGATCTCGCCGGTGTTGCGCACGGCGAACTTGAAGACGGCCTGCCCTTCCTGCTTGACGAAGTGCAGGCGCTGGTCGACGGTTTCGTGAGACGCCGGCCGCCGGCTGCCGCCGGCCGGCATGCACAGCGCCGGGCCGCCGCTGCCGTCCACCTGGTGCTCGAAGTCCAGGATGCCAATCGACGGGTCGTCCGACACGCCCAGCACCACCGCGCCGGCGCCGTCCCCGAACAGCACGCACGTCGCGCGGTCGGTGTAGTCGATGATGCTCGACATCACGTCGGCGCCGACCACCAGGACGTTGGTGGCCGCGCCCGCCGCCACCATCTGGCTGCCCACCGTGAGCGCGTAGGTGAACGCCGAGCAGGCGGCGGAGAGGTCGAAGCCCCATGCGCGCGTCGCCCCGATCTTGTCCTGCAGCAGGCACGCCGTGCTGGGAAACAGCATGTCCGGTGTCACCGTCCCCACGATGATGAGGTCGATGTCGGCCGGCGTGAGCCCAGCCCGGCGGATCGCCTCGACGGCCGCCTCCTTCGCCAGGTCGCTCGTCCCCACGCCCGGCTCCGCGATGTGCCGCTCGCGGATACCCGTGCGCTGCATGATCCATTCGTCCGACGTCTCCACCATCTTCTCGAGATCGGCGTTGGTCAGCACGCGCGGGGGAACATAGGTGGCCAGGCTCTTGATGGCGGCCCGCCGGACGGGCGCGGCGCCCGCCAGTTTCGCTCTCAGCATCTCGCTCAAAACAGTCCCCTTCCGGGCAGCGTGCGCCCGAAGTAGTCGTACGCCCGCGCCGTGGCCACGCGGCCGCGCGGGGTGCGTTCGATGAATCCCAGCTGGATGAGGAACGGCTCGTGCATGTCCTCGATGGCGTCCGGCTCCTCGCTCGTCGCCGCCGCCAGCGTGCCCAGCCCGACCGGCCCCCCGCCGAACTTGTCGATGATCGTCAGCAGCAGCCGGCGATCCACTTCGTCCAGGCCGTGGGCGTCCACCTCGAGCAGCTTCAGCGCCGCACGGGCCACGTCCAGGGAGATGCGGCCGTCGGCCCGCACCTGCGCGTAGTCACGGACCCGGCGCAGGAGCCGGTTCGCCACGCGCGGCGTGCCCCTCGACCGCCCCGCCACCTCCCGGGCCGCATCGACGTCCATCGGCACGTCCAGGATGCGCGCCGAGCGCCGGACGATCTCCTCGATGTCGGCGGGTGTGTAGAAATCGAGCCGGTGGACGATGCCGAACCGGGCGCGGAGCGGCGCGGTGAGCAGGCCCGCGCGCGTGGTCGCGCCCACCAGCGTGAACTTCTCCACCGGCACCTTCACCGACCGGGCGCCGGGGCCCTGGCCAATGACGATGTCCAGTTCGAAGTCCTCCATCGCGGGATACAGAATCTCCTCGATGGAGGGCGCCATGCGGTGAATCTCGTCGATGAACAGCACTTCGCGCGGCTGCAGGTTCGACAAGATGCCCGCCAGATCCCCCGGCTTCTCGATGACCGGCCCCGCCGTGGTGCGGATGGGCACGCCCAGCTCGTTCGCAATCACGTACGCCAGCGTTGTCTTGCCCAGCCCGGGCGGCCCGTACAGCAGCACGTGGTCCAGCGCCTCGCCCCGCTGCGCCGCGGCCGCGATGGACACGTGGAGGTTCTCGCGGACGCGATCCTGGCCGATATAGTCGTCCAGCCGCCGCGGCCGCAGCCCGGCCTCGTACTGCGCGTCGTCGTCCACCCGCGCCGGCGAGACGAGTCGGGAGTCGGTCATCGAGGGAAGGAACCACGAACGCACGAAGAGGCACGAGGGACACGAAGGTCTGAGCCGGAAAGGCCTCGTGAACTTCGTGATCCCTCGTGTCTTCGTGGTTTCACTTGACGATCCTCAGGCACGGGACAACGTCTTCAGCGCGGCTCGCAGGTGGTGCTCGAACGAGGCCTCGGCATGGTCCTTCAGCACCGCGTCGAGCGCCTTGTCGACGGCACGTCGATCGTAGCCGAGATTGGCCAGCGCCGAGGCGAGATCGTCGCGCCGCGCGTCGCCCGCCGAAGGCGGGGGGGCCTCGCCTCCCAGCCCCTTCAAGGCCAGCGGCAGCCCGTCCCGCAGTTCCACGGCCATGCGCTCCGCCGTCTTCTTCCCCACGCCGGGGATCCGCGTCAGGCGGACGATGTCCCCACGCTCGATGGCGCCGACCAGTTCCCGCGGCTCGATGCCCGAGAGCACGGCGAGCGCCAGCTTCGGGCCGATGCCGGACACCCCGATGAGGCGCTCGAACACCGCCAGCTCCAGCGAAGTCGAAAAACCGTAGAGAGCGAGCTGGTCTTCTCGGACGTGCGTGTGCACGCGGAGGGCGATCTCGTCGCCCGGCTCCCCCGAGGCGTAAAAGGTGGAGAGCGGCACCGCGAGGTCGTACCCCACGCCACCCACATCGACGATGAGCCGGTTGGGGTGCTTCTCGAGGACGCGCCCGCGCAGGTGGGCAATCATCGCGTCGGCGGCCGGTACTGGCGCCAGCTCCTCGGCGGCGGTGCCTGGGCCCGCCCGCCGGCGCGGCGCTCCTGCTCCTTGGCCATCGCCGCCAGGCCCGACTGGTGAAGGTGACAGATGGCGACGGCCAGCGCATCCGCCGCGTCGTGCGGGCTCGGCACCGCGTCGAGGCGCAGCAGGAGCTTCACCATCTGCTGCACCTGGGACTTCTCGGCCCGGCCATAGCCGACCACGGCACGCTTGATCTCGGCCGGCGTGTACTCGAGGACGGGGACCCCGTGCTCCACGGCCGCCAGCATGGCCACGCCACGCGCGTGCCCCAGCTTCAGGGCGCTGCGGACATTGGTGGAGTAGAACAGGTTCTCGACGGCCACGCAGTCGGGCCGGCACCGATCGAGCTCGTCGGCCAGTGCCCGATAGATGGCGCCCAGCCGGTCCGGAAAGGAAGCGCCGGCCTCGACCCGGATCGCGCCGCACCGCACCAGACGGTGGCGGCGCCCGTCGCTGTCCACGCACCCGAACCCGGTGCGCTCGGAGCCGGGGTCGATGCCGAAGACCTTCACGCCAGCGAGGCCTCGATCTCCTTCTCCTCGATGTCGAAGTTCGACCACACGTGCTTGACGTCGTCGTGCTCCTCGAGCACCTCCATCAGCTTCACCATCTGGGAGGCTTCCTTGCCCTGCAGCTTGACGTAGTTCTGCGGGAGCATGGCGAC
Organism: uncultured Bifidobacteriaceae bacterium; assembly: GCA_964557815.1. Taxonomy (GTDB): domain Bacteria; phylum Acidobacteriota; class Vicinamibacteria; order Vicinamibacterales; family UBA2999; genus VFZN01. The sequence goes on from CAZLBU010000038.1 coordinate 5,627, forward strand.
CTCGGCGCTGGCGGGCTCGATGCCCAGGCCCTTCACCGCGTCGCGCACCGTCTCGAAGATCGAGGGCTCGGTCAGCACCTCCCAGGTGTCGCCGTCGTCGCGCATGTCGTCGGCCCCGGCTTCGAGCGCCGTGTTCAGGAGCTTCTCCTCGTCGGCCGCGGTCTTCTCGACCACGATGTAGCCCTTCTTCTCGAACATCCAGGCCACGGAGTTGCTGGAGCCCAGGTTGCCGTTGTGCTTCTCGAGCAGGTGCCGGAGCTCGCCGACGGTGCGGTTCTTGTTGTCGGTCAGCGTCTCGATGATGAGCGCCGCGCCGCCGGGGCCGTAGCCCTCGTAGGTGATCTCCTCATAGGTCACGCCGGGGAGCTCACCCGTGCCACGCTGGATGGCCTTCTTGATGTTGTCGGCGGGCATGTTCACCGACTTCGCCTCGGCGATGATCGTGCGCAGGCGCGGGTTCGTGCCGGGGTCACCGCCGCCGTTCCGGGCGGCCACCGTCAGTTCCTTGATGATGCGCGTGAAGATCTTGCCGCGCTTGGCGTCGGCCGCGCCCTTCTTGTGCTTGATCGTGTGCCATTTGGAATGGCCGGACATGGCAGATGCTCCCGGGTCTAAAGGAAATGGACTCTGTAGTTTATCAGCACTTTCGCGCCAGCAGTATCCAGACCTCCGCGCGCGCGTCCCAGGGCCCGCCCTGGTAATCCCCGAGCAGGGCCGTCACCTCGAAGCCTGCCGCCTCGAGCCGCCGGGCCATCCGGCGCACGGACACCGTGCGGAACGTCAGGGTGAACTGCCGGCGGACGGCGGTGCGGCCCCGGCCCTCGACGAACTCCTGA
>CAZLBU010000038.1:6472-14449 GCA_964557815.1 uncultured Bifidobacteriaceae bacterium
CCCACGGCGGCGATCCTGCCGGACGGACTCGAGGAGCGTGATGTGCCGCCCGGAACGGCCTCTCCGGCCCTTCAGGCTCACCCGCTTCTGGTATTCCCGCCAGTCGGGCAGGTCGGCCACCAGCTCGAGCCCGAAGACGCCGCCGCGTGGGAGCACACCTGCCACGGCCGCCAGGGTTGCCTGCAGGTCGCGCTCCCGCAACAGCGACTGCAGGATGCCGTAGGGCGCAATCACCGTGTCGAACGCGCCGGGGGCGAACGGCAGGTGGCGGATGTCGCCGCGAACGAGCGAGACGTTCCGGGCCCGCGCCCGGCGAAGGCGGGCACGCCCGCGCGCCAGCATCGCCGCCGATCGGTCGATGCCCACTACGCGCGCGGACACGGCCTTCGCGAGCGGTGCGGTCACGCGGCCGGTACCGGCGCCGAGCTCGAGCACCGGCCCGCCACGCGACGCAGCCAGCCGCTGCCAGAACGGCACGTCGCGCCGCCCGAACGTGCGCGCGTTCTCCCAGTCATAGAACGGCGCGTACTCGTCCCAGCCGTGATGGCCTTCCGCGGCGGTCTGGCGCTTCCGGGACGCGACCTTCGGCGTCGTCACGATTCGGCGTCCCCTGTCCGACTCCCGGCGCCCCACCAGTCGCGGGCGCCGTCGAGGGACTCCCGACTCCGGGCTGCCTCGGCTACGTCCACGGCAGATCCACTTCTCCGCGCGCCTGTCGCTCGGCCAGGTCGGGAAGGCCCGACAGGAGCTGGATGACGTCGTGCGGCAGGTCCCGTGGCGTGAAGGTGTCCATGGAGACCGAGCCCACGCGAACATAGCCCTCCGCGAGGAGCTGACCGGAGTTGTCGTCGCGAATCTCGAACTGGTGGCGTAGCCGCCGCGGGTTCTCCACCGTCGTCTCGATGCCAATCCGCACGAGCTGGCCGGCGCGCGCGGGGGCGCGAAACCTCGCGTTCACCTCGACGCGCGGCATGCCAAAGCGGTGTCGGTCGAGCAGCGCCTGGCGCGGCTGCCCGAGCGAGGCGAAGAGTTCCTCTTCCGCGTCCTCGAACCAGCCGAGGAAGTTGGGAAACCACGCCACGCCCGCCGCGTCGGTGTCGGACCAGTGCACCTTCTTCCGAATCTGAAAATGTGCCATGCCTGCCCTCGCCGCTCCCCTCGCGGGCTATATTCTCCCGCATGTTGCCCGCTCGCGCCGCATGCCTTGCCATTGCCGGGGCCGTCATGCTGGCCGTCCAGGCCTGCGATCGGCCGTCGGCGCCCACGCCCGCGGCGGACGCGGCCCCCACATCGGTGGATCAGGTCCGCGTCGCCGCCGAGCAGATACTCCGCGAGACGGGCATTCCGGGCGCAGGCCTCGCGCTGGTCCGCGCGGGAGGGGTCGAGTGGGCGGGCGGCGTCGGCCTGGCCGACCGCGACGCCCGCACTCCGGTGACCGCCGACACCCACTTCCGCGTCGGCTCCATCAGCAAGACGTTCGTGGCCATGGCGCTCGTGCAGCAGTACGAGGACGGCGCGATGGACATCGAGGCGCCGGTGTCGGAGTTGGCGCCAGACGTGGCCATCGACAACCCGTGGAACCAGTCGAGCCCGGTGACGGTGCTGCAGCTGCTCCAGCACACGGCCGGGTTCGACGACATGCATTTCACGGAGATGTACAACCTGCACGACGCGCCCGGCCTGCCGCTGGTCGACGTGCTGCGCCGGAATCCCGCGTCGCGCCGCGTGCGGTGGCGGCCGGGGACACGCATGTCGTACTCGAATCCGGGCTACGCGGTCGCGGCGCACGTGCTCGAGAAGGTCACCGATCGCGCGTACGAGGACGTGATCGAGGAGCGCATCTTCGGGCCGCTCGGCATGCGCACGAGCAGTTTCGAGCTGGGCGAGCCGGACCTGCCGATGATGGCCAAGGGCTACGATTCACCCACGGGGCCACCCGTGCCGTTCTCGCAGATCTACCTCCGCCCGGCGGGCAATCTCCACACCTCGCCCGCAGAGCTCGCCGTCTTCGTGCAGATGCTCCTCAACTGGGGCGAGACCACGGAGACGCTCGTGATCGACCCCGAGTACCTGAGCAACATGGAACGCCCGCGGACGTCCATCGCGGCGAAGGCCGGGCTCATCTACGGGTACGGTACGGGCATCGCGTCCCGATCGCTGGCGGGTTTCCCCGTGCTCGGGCACGGCGGCGGGATCGACGGCTTCTCCTCGATCTACGGCTACTCCGCGGCCCGCGATGTGGGGTGGGTCGTGCTGCTGAACGGGACGTACGCGCCACTGGCCATCGATCGCCTCTCGGGTCTCGCGCTCGCGTACCTGAAGCGCGAGGTGGAGCCACCGGCGAAGCCCGAGCTGGCCGTGGCGCCCGACGTGCTGGCCGGGCACGCCGGGTACTACCACCCCGAGGGATCGCGCAATGAAGTGTTCGGGGCGATGGACTGGCTGACCGGCGGAACGACCCTCGGCGTCGAAGGTAACCGGCTCGTCAGCCGCGGCGTGCTCGGCGGCCGGCAGGTGCCGCGTTGGCGCGTGGAACTGGTGCGCGCGCCCGTGGCGGCGTCGCTGACCATCGCGGCCACCGTGCCGATCGCGCTGGTCGGCTGGCTCGTGCACGCTGGACGCGCCCGGCCCGCCGGGTTCTGGCTCCTCAAGCTCGCGCTCGCGTGCATTCCGGCGGCGGTGGTCGCCCTCGTGAGCATGGTTCTCTGGGCGCCGGCGCGTGAGTGGGGCGAGATGACCATGTGGACCCGGCTCACCTACCTCGGCTCGTGGGCCCTCCCGCTCGCCTCACTCGTGGCCCTCGCGCTGCTCGTGGATGCCTGGCGACGCGGCGCCGGGCGCTGGGTGCGCGGGTACGCGCTGCTGGTCACAGCCGCCGGCCTGACGCTCTCGGCCTTCATCGCGGCGTGGGGACTCGTCGGCCTCCGTCCCTGGGCGTACTGATCGCCGGCCAGTTCAGGCGCGCGCCGCAGGCGCGCCCTGGTACTTCATCGTGGCAAACCCCACGATCAGACCAACCACCGTTCCGGGCAGCACGATCTCCCACAGGTAAGGGCCGCCGATGGTCACCAGGTAGGCAAGCACGGCGCCTACGACCACACCCACGCCCACACTGGCCGCCATCGACTGCGTTCGCTGGGCCACCAGGCCGATGATGAGGCCGGCGATGACGCCCTTGAACGTCGAGCCGATCACGATGCCGACGATGTTCGGCGCCTCCTGGGGGGCGGAGATGAGCGCCGTCAATCCATCGAACACCCCGAGCACGCCGCCGAGCAGCATGGCGAAGACTGGTTTCTTCATCGGATCACTCCTCCCGTCTCCCTTTCAACGTTTCCTCACGCTCGTGTACGCCCGTGTCTTCAGTACCCGACCCACAACAGCAGCCCCGCGCGCATCAGCACGTAGGCCAGCACCAGGATCACCGGCAGCTCATATCTGCGGTAGAGCCGCAGCAGTCGCTCGGCTGCCGGCTCGCGATAGGCCGATGGTGGCCGGCCGTCCCGAAAGCGATTGAGCTCGTCGGCCACGTCGGCGATGCGCGCGTAGCGGGCGGCGGGCTCGGCCGCGCTCGCCTTGTCGGCGACGGCCAGCACCGCGCGCGGCGCATCGGCGCCCGCCAGTCCCTTCAGGATGGTGCCCAGCGCGAAGATGTCGGCCCGCTCGTCCACCATCGCGCCGCGCTCCTGCTCCGGCGCCATGAACCCGGGCGTACCCGCGACCACCCGCTCGTGTTCCGGCACCGTGTCGGCCTGTGCGGCGCCCCAGTCCATCACGTATACGTCACCCCAGCCGCCCACGAGGATGTTCGCCGGTTTCAGGTCGCGGTGCACGATCCCCTGTGCGTGCGCGAAGGCCACGGTGTCGAGGATGCGCCCGAACAGCGCGAGGCGATCGGCCAGTGCCTGAAGCTCGGCGGCGGCCCGATCGAGCGGGCGCCCGCGCACCAGCTTCATCACGTAATAGGCCCGGCCGTCGGGCAACACGCCCTGCGCGTGGATCGGGACGATGCCGGGGTGGTCCAGTCGCGCAAGGATGAGGGCTTCCCGCGCGAGTCGTGCGGCCGCGCGGCCGCCGCGGTCCGGGACATCCAGGACCTTGATGGCCACCTCGCGACGCAGGGCCTCGTCCCGCGCCACGTACACCGTGGCCGACCCGCCACGACCCGCCACGCCGGTGACGGTGAAGCCGCTCTCGAAGATGGGCCACGCCGCGGCTTCGCAGAGGCGGGCAATCGCCGCGTCGCTCAGGAAGCTCACCAGCCGCCCCCGAGGAGCCGGCGCGCCTCGGCCTCCCACTCCTCGTCGCTGCCGGTCACCTCGCGGAGATGGTCGAGCACCAGCGCACGGAACTCGCGGCGCATCGCGGCGAGATGGTTGGTGACGGTCGCCGGCGTCAACCCGAGACTGCCGGCGATCTCCGCGTAGCTCGGGCGCTCCGCTGAGGGATCGGCCAGGTCGTACCGCTGGAACACCTCGAACATCGTGCGGCGCCCGCGCGATTCGGCCTGCTCGCGCAGCTCGCCGACGGCGCGATCGAAGAGCGCCCGGACCCACTCGCGGTAGAAGAGCTCGTCCACGTCGGCGGGAACCGACGGCTCCCGCTGCCGCAGTTCTCCTTCCGCGGTCGTGAAGTCCAGGGAGACCAGGGACGCGCCGCCGCCGCGCTTCAGTCGGCGGCCGGCCTTCACCTGGTTCGACTGGTAGCCGTCCACGCACAGGCGGAGGTATGTCCTGAAGCGCGCGCGTGCCGGATCGTAGCGTGCGATCAGATCCTTCTCGAGGGCCGAGACGAAGAAGTCCTGCGTGGCGTCGGCGGCCTGATCCGGATCCAGGCGCCACTGCAGCCGCAGGTACTTGTAGATCGGCTTCCAGTACGCCTCGACCAGCGCGGCAAACGCCACGCGCCGCGTCTCCTCATCGTCGCTACGCGTGCGCGCGACCACCGACAGCCGGGTAGGCGGGAAGGCCACTGAGTAAACTATCCCCGTGAACCGCGAATGGAATGCCACTTCCTACCACAAAGTCTCCGGCCCGCAAACGAGCTGGGGGCAGCGCGTGCTGGCGCGGCTCAACGTGCGTGGCGACGAGCGCGCCATCGACGCGGGATGCGGCTCGGGACGCCTCACCGGCGAACTCATGGCCCGGCTGCCGGAGGGAAGGCTCGTCGCGATCGACCGGTCGTGGAACATGCTGCAGACGGCGCGGGCCAACCTCCGCCCGGAGTTCGGGTCGCGCGTGACGTTCGTCCAGGTGGCACTGCCCGCGCTGCCGTTCCACGAGTGGGCCGACCTGGTGTTCAGCACGGCGACGTTCCACTGGATCGACGATCACCCGGCACTGTTCGCCGGCATCTTCGCCGCCCTCCGGCCGGGCGGGCGCCTGCACGCGCAGTGCGGCGGCGGCCCGAACCTCGCGAAGGCGCGCGCGCTGGCGCAAGGCGTGATGCGCGAGCGCACGTTCCAGCCGTACTTCGAGGGCTGGTCCGGCCCCTGGAACTACGCGTCCGCCGAGGAAACCCGCGATCGGCTCGAGGCTGCAGGCTTCACGGAGGTCGTCACGAGCCTGGAGCCCGCGCCGACCACCCTGGCGGGCGAGGCCGACTACCGCGAGTTCGTGACCACGGTCATCTATCACCCGCACCTGTCGCGCCTGCCCGAGTCATTGCGCCAAGGGTTCATCGACGAGGTGACAGCGCGGGCAGCCGCCCAGGACCCGCCGTTCACGCTCGACTACTGGCGCCTGAACATGCAGGCCACCCGGCCATCCGTCGCTGCTCCAGGACACCCGTGATGAATCACCCCTCCGTCATCCGACCTTCCCGCCACGCCGCCTACTCGACGGCAAAGATGGGCAAGAGCACGCTGTTTGAGTCGCCCCGGCTGCTGGTGGGCCTGAACGCCTTCGAGCCGGGCCAGGAACATGCCCTCCACGCCCACGAGGGGCAGGACAAGGTGTATGTGGTCGCCGAAGGCGCGGGCCTGTTCCTCCTGGATGGTCGCGAGCTGCCGATGGCGGCCGGCGACCTGCTCATCGCTCCGGAGGGCGTCCCGCACGGTGTCCGGAACCCGGGTCCCGGCCGCCTGCTGGTCGTGGCCGTCCTGACCCCGGCACCGGGGAAGGGGTAGGCTCGTCGCCGCTCGCGCGTGTTGCACACAATGTGCGCGCGCTCGTTTCGGCGCGCCGTGCCGTGCACACGGCCCCTGCCAAGTGGTTTACTATCTGTGCCGCAATGGCAAAGTCCCCCCGAGCTGCTGCCATGCCCGACGAGGACTGCCATGTCGGGCACGCGTTCAACGGAGTGTTCGGTTTGGCCGATTTCGCGATGTCCGGTGATCACGAGGACCTGCACAAGGGAAGCGGCCTGGTGACAGGGGCGGACGGCCGCACGCGCTGCTGGTGGCCCGGGGCCGATCCCCTGTATGTGCGCTACCACGACGAGGAGTGGGGCCGCCCGGTTCGAAACGACCACCGCCTCTTCGAGAAGATCTGCCTGGAAGGGTTTCAGTCGGGCCTCAGCTGGCTGACCATCCTCCGCAAGAGGGAGAACTTCCGCGAGGCGTTCGACGGCTTCGACCCGGAACGAGTCGCCCGCTTCACGGCACGCGACGTCAATCGCCTGCTGAAGAATGCAGGTATCGTGCGCCATCGAGGCAAGATCGAGTCCACGATCAACAACGCGCGGCGCGCCCTCGACTTGATGGCGGAGCGCGGGTCGCTGGCGAAGTACTTCTGGGCGTGGGAACCGTCACCGAAGGAACGCCCCGCCGTGTGCTCCTACGAGGCCCTTCGGGCCACCAGCAGCACGCCTGCCTCCATCCGTCTGTCGAAGGACCTGAAGGCGCGGGGGTGGACCTTCGTCGGCCCCACGACGGTCTACGCGTTCATGCAGGCCATGGGCCTCGTCAACGATCACGTCGAGGGGTGCGAGGCGCGCGTCGAGGTGGCGAAGATCAGGCGTCGCTGAACCGCACCCGGAGCGGCTCGGCGAAGGCAAGTCGCTCGGCTATTGCTGCACGACCGTGTGCTTCCGCGCCCGCAACAGCTCCACCAGGCTGTCGGGGCCAACCAGGTGGGCCGCACCGACCACCACGAAGCAGCGCGCGCGCTCGGACAGGCACTGCTCGACCGGTCCCACCCAGTTCCGGTTCCGCTCGATCAGCAGGCGCTCGGCAATCTCTGGAGCGTCCTTGAAGCCCTCGAAGAGGAACCCTTCGACCCGCGCCGTGTCTCCACGACGCCAGGCCTCGACCATGCTCTCGAAGTTGGCCGCCTGGGTGTCGATGTCCGCGAGCATCGCTTTGAGGGAAGCCTCCTGCTGGGTCGAGGCAAGGCCGTCCAGCCGGTCGAACTGATACGCCACGGTTTCCAGCGCCCGGCGCGGCATACCCGAGGCCCTGGCGCGATCGTAGAAGTGGCGATCGATGCCGAGGGCCTGGTCGAAACCCGCACGGGTCAGTTCCGCGGCCGCGAGCGTGACGGCCGCCATCCACGGCTTCATGCGCTGCAGCATCGGCACCGGCACCCCGTGCTTCTCCGCCCGGGTGCGCACCGCGGCAAACGTGTCCTTCGAGACCAGCTGGTCAAGCGTCTGCCCGTCCGGCAGCATGGCCTTCCCCACGAGCCCCATCATCGTCGCGGGGTCGTTCATCTCGTCGATATCCACTTCCTCGACGAGCACCTTGGACGAGGCGAAGGCCTCCTCGATGACCGGGCTGAGCGGATAGAAGCTCCTGGTGAGCACGTGCACCGAGCCGAGCAGGTACGCCTCGCCGCCAGCCGGGGAGGTGACCTTCCACAGAAAATGCCGCGGAGCGTCCTGCGCCGCCAGCACGACGCTGGCCCCCGCCAGGGACAGCGCACACACCCACAGCCGCAGAGACCTTGGCAACGTCTTCATCCTGCGCACTCCAGCACCTTGCACCCTGTGCACCCTGCACCCTGCTACATATTCACCCAGTAGGTGAACTTGACCAGG
>CAZLBU010000039.1:0-14394 GCA_964557815.1 uncultured Bifidobacteriaceae bacterium
GCCGGCCGGCGGCAGGGAGCCGGAGCCGTGAAGATCCTCATCGCCGACGACCACGCCATCGTGCGTTCGGGCCTGAGGCACACGCTCGAGCTGGAGTTTCCGGACGTCGTGTTCGGCGAGGCCACGACCGGACGCGAGCTGCTCGAGAAGGCGCAGGCCGCGCCCTGGGATGTCGTGATCCTCGACGTCGCGCTTGGCGCCGAGAATGGCCTGGATACCCTGCCGCGGCTGAAGGCTGCGTGCCCGACGCTCCCGGTCATCGTGCTGTCGATGTACGGCGAGCGGCAGTTCGTCCTTCGCGCCCTCGCCGACGGCGCGTCCGCCTACCTCACGAAGGAGCAGGCGGCCGAGGAGCTCTTCACGGCCATTCGAACCGTCTGCGCCGGGCGCCGCTACCTCGGGCAGGCCCTGGCCGCGCAGCTGGCGGATCACCTGGCGGGCGATCACGGGGGCAAGCCGCACGAGGCGCTGTCGAGCCGCGAGCTCGAGGTGTTCCTGCTCCTGGCCCAGGCTCGCTCCGTGTCGGAGATTGCCGACCGGTTGCACCTGAGCGTCAAGACCGTGAGCACCTACCGGACGCGCATCCTGGAGAAGATGGCGCTCGCCTCCAACGCCGAGATCATCCAGTACGCCGTGCGCCACGGCCTGGTGCGGTGACGGTGTAGGACGAACACGGACACCGGCTGCGTCGTCATCCTACGACGCCGTCGGACTGTGCCCGATTGCGGGCATCCCCGCGATCGGCGACGATCCCGGCATGGCGCGCAGCCACACGGCGTCGTCGCGGCTCACGTCCGGGGGGCACATCCGTCGCTACGTCGACGAGAGCCTGGCGTCGATGCACCCCGCGTACTTCGCGATGTCAATGGCGACCGGCATCGTCTCCATCGCGTGCCATCTGCTCGGCCTGCGGGAGCTGTCGACGTTCCTGCTCTGGGTCAACGTGGCCGCGTATGGCGGCGTGTGGCTGGCGACCCTGGCGCGGGTCGTTCGCTTCCCGCGGGCGTTTCTTGCCGACTGGGCCAGCCACCAGCGCGGCCCCGGTTTCTTCACCTCGGTTGCCGCGACGTGCGTGCTCGGCTCCCAGTTCGTCCTGCTGCGGCAGGCCCCCACGCTCGCATTCGGCCTCTGGGTGCTGGGCCTGCTGCTGTGGGTGCTCTGCACGTACGCCGTGTTCGTCGCGCTCACCATCCGTGAGGACAAGCCCTCCCTGGCCGAGGGCATCAACGGCGGTTGGCTGATCGCCGTGGTGGCGACGCAGTCGCTGTGCGTGCTGGGCAGCAGCGTCCTGCCCGATCAGCTGTCGAACCGCGATGCGGCATGGTTCGTCCTCGTCTCGTTCTGGCTCTGCGGCGGGATGCTCTACACCTGGATGATCTCGCTCATCTTCTACCGCTACACGTTCTTCCGGTTCTCGCCGGAGGATCTGATGCCGCCGTACTGGATCAACATGGGCGCGGTGGCCATCTCCACGCTGGCGGGCACGGCGCTCGTCGCCGCGTCGGCCGACTCGCCGCTCATGGATTCGATTCGCCCCTTCGTGAAGGGCGGCACCATCCTCTACTGGGCCACGGCGACCTGGTGGATCCCCATGCTCCTGATCTTCGGGATCTGGCGCCACGCCGCCCGGCGGGTGGCCTTCCGGTACGATCCGCTCTACTGGGGCCTGGTCTTCCCGCTCGGGATGTACAGCGTGTGCACCTACCGGCTCGTGGAAACCTTCAACCTGCCCTTCCTCGCCTGGATCTCGCGCGGCTTCATCGTCGTCGCCATCATCGCCTGGATGTTCACCTTCTCGGGCCTGGTCACGCGGGCCCTTCACCTCGCCCTGCTCGGTCTGAGGGCCCTGCGGCCCGTCGGCCCACGCGCGCTCTCGCCGTTCGAAGCGCTTGACCGCCCCATCGCCAATCGGCCATCCTCTGGAGGTCTCCCATGAGCACGGATCGATCCTCGTCAATCGGCTTCCAGTACGCCGACTCCGCCCTGCCGTATCCTCGTCGGTCGGGTGGGCCGCCGGGGGAGGCCGCCTGCGCGTCGGCGACCGACGCCGAGCGCCGGCAGCGGGCCGGCGAGCGGATGATCCTCGCCGGCTTCGTGATTGCCATTGCCGGCGTCGTGGCGTACTGCGTGGCTTCCTTCGCGGCCGGCATGAGCACGGCCATGGAGGGCGTCCTGTTCGACAACGACGTTCCGTTCGCGCGCGCGACGCTGGCCGTGCTCGGGCTCGGCACGCTCGTCTGGCTGGCTGGATCGATCACCTACCTGAGAGGCGCGCTGGACGCGGATGAGGAGGCCAGCGAGGCGGGCGGGCCGCACCACCGGCGGTAGGCGACGCGGACGGCCGGATCACGCCGTGCAGAGCGCCGCGCCGAGCAGCGCATCGATCACGTCGGCGGCGGTGTAGTCGGCCGCCCCCGGCCGCAGGAACCGCGTGACGCCCGCCAGGTCGTCGCCCGCGGTGACGATGCCGGGTTCGACGTGCCGGCCGGCGCGCACTTGCGGGTGGCCCGCCGTGGCGATGAGCGCGTTGCAGATGCACTTGCGGCCCACGGTCGCCTCGGCGTCACCTCCCTTCGACACGTAGAGGTTGACGGGTTCCGCGGGGCAGCGATACCCCACCGAGCCGTCCTCCTGGCGATAGGCCTCGCGCAGGAACCCGAGGTCGCAGATGCGCGGCCGGGCTGAGTAGGTGTCCGGGTCGGACACCGTGCCGGCGAGTTGTGCCACCTTGAACGGGAAGCCGGTCGGGGAGGCGCTGGGATCCGTGAAGACCCGCGCCCGGCCTTCGATCGCCTGTTGCAGCAGCGCGCGCCGGTAGTCGGCGCGCATGCCCGACTCGGCGCAGAGCGCAAAGGCGGTCCCGACCTGCACGCCGGCCGCCCCCGCCTCGAGCGCTTCGCCGACGCGCTCCGGCGTGCCGTAGCCGCCCGCGAGCCAGAAGGGCAGGCCGAGCGCGCGCAGCCGGTCCAGGTCGACCCGGTCGCGCTCGCCGTAAAGCGGCTCTCCATCCGGGGTCAGCTGCAGCTTGCCGCGCGGCGGCGCGTTGTGCCCGCCCGCGGTCGGCCCCTCGACGACGAACCCGTCCACCCGGCCCGTGGCGCGCCGGTGCAGCGTCTGCGCGAGGACATCCGAGGCGATGATGGCGAGGAACGACGGTCGCCGCAGCGGCGCACCGCTGCCGATCGCGAAATCGCGGGGATCGAACCGGACCGACACATCGTCTTCGGGCCCCGCGCCCGTGACCGTAATCGGGTAGGTGACGGGATCGTGCTGCGCCAGGCGGTCCAGCACGCCAGGGATCCGCAGCGGAATGCCGGCGCCCATCAGCACGTAGTCCACCCCGGCGAGCATCGCCCCGTAGATCGAAGGGAGGTGGGGGATCTGGATCTTCTCGAGATAGTTGATGCCGACCAGTCCCTGATGCCCCTCGCGGGCGAGATATACCTCAACGAAGTTCGAAACCACGCACAGCTCGACCAGCTCGCGCGGGTTGTCGATCGACTGGATGGGCACGTCCCTGTAGGACTGCTTCGGCGGGCGTCCGCCGGCGATGTAATACGTGTCCCACACACGCCCGGCCATGGCCCGGTCGGGAAACGCGTCCAGCCCGCGGCGCATGTGGCCGCCGGGATCCCCATCCTGCAGCCGGCGCGCGAGAACCTGATCGAGGGCCGTGCCGCTCACCACGCCCAGCTGGCCGAGCTGCGAAACCGTGCGGGCGAGGCGCCAGTTGGAGATGGCGACACCCATCCCTCCCTGGATGATCGTGGGCTGGGGCACGGCAGGTGTGGTCACGACTGTCGGTGTCGGCTGGGCGGGCAAGGTCTACGGGTAGTCCTGCGATCATGCGCGAGCGGCGCCCCTTCGCATATGACGGCTGTCATACCGGGTACCATGGTCGTGATGGACGTGCGCCTCATCGCGATCGACATCGACGGCACGCTGCTCAACAGCCGCGGCCGGATTCCCGGGGAGAACGTCGCCGCCGTGGAGGCGGCGCTCGACGCCGGCATACACGTGGTGCTCGTCACCGGCCGCAGCTTCCCGTTCGCACGCGCCGTGACCGGCCGCCTGCCTGGCGCCGTGTCACTGATCGTCTCGAACGGCGCCATCGAGCGGACGATGGACGGACGGACCGTCGCGCGGCGGATGCTCGCGCGCGACACGGCCCGGGGCATCCTCGCGCGCACGCGCGCGTTCCGTCACCACAGCGCCGTCCTCTTCGACCGCGAGGCCGAGGGCCACGTCGTGGCGGAAACGATGGACTGGGACCATCCGCACCGCCGCGGCTACTGGGAGAGGCACCGGCACTTCATCGGGCACGCCGCCCCTCTCGAAGAGGCGCTGACGGAGGACCCCATCCAGGTGATGTTCAACGGCGACGTCGCGACGATGCGGGCCGTGTTCTCCTCGCTCGAGGGCCTGCCTGGCGTCGCGGTGTGCCGCACCGAGTACGAGCGCCGGGACTTCTCGCTGGTGGACGTCACGGCGCCGACCGCCACCAAGGGGCACGCCCTCGCCTGGCGTGCGGCGGAGCTGGGTCTCGAGCCGCGCCAGGTCATGGCCATTGGCGACAACCTGAACGACCTCGAGATGCTGGAGTTCGCTGGCGTGCCGGTGATCATGGGCAACGCCGTGGACGCACTCAAGGGGCGAGGGTGGCACGAGACGGCCGCGCACGACGAGGCAGGCGTGGCGGCCGCGATCCGCCGGTGGGTGCTGGCGGGCTAACGCCTGCCCCAGGCGCCCTTCAGCTTGTCTGCCAGTGAGCCTAGCCTCTCGGAGGCAGGCGCGTCCTGGCGCGCCGCGTACTCGCGCAGCTCGGCCTGTTCCTGTGCGTCGAACACCGCTTTCCGGCTGACGCGAATGCGCCGGTTTGCCGGATCCACCTCCTGGACGATGACCTCGACGTCGCTGCCGACCGGTAGCGCCTTCGCGAGGTCGCCTTCCTTGTCCACGCCTGTTTCAGCCATCGGCATCAGGCCCACCTTGCCTGGCGCGAGGAAGATGAACACGCCGAAGCGCTCGTGGCGCTCGACCTTGCCGGTGACGCGCGCCCCTTCGACGATCGCGCCGGATGCCTCGAGGGCGCCGGCCGCGCGTGAGGATCCTTCGGGCACGAGCGCCACGCCGATGCGCTTCTTCTCCGGCTCGATGCTCAGGATCTCGAAGGCAGCCGTCGTCCCGGCGGGGACCGACTCCGCCCAGCCGCCGCGGCGGCCCGTGGGCGGGAACGTCGAGGCGTGCGCGAGGGCTTCGACGCCCGGCTCCAGCTCGACGAAGGCGCCGAAGTCCGCGACGCGCGACACGCGGCCCGCGTGCACCTGGCCCACCTCGTAGCGCTCCGGCACCGTCGTCCACGGATCCTCGGTGGCCTGCTTGAGGCTGAGCGCGATCTTGCCGGTGGCCTCGTCCACGCGGAGCACCTTGACCGTCACCTCCTCACCTGGTGACACCACCAGCGACGCATCGGTCGCGCGCGACCAGCCCATCTCCGAGATGTGGACCAGGCCCTGCACGCCGCCGCCGAGATCGACGAAGGCGCCGAAGGCCGGCACGGACACGACGCGCCCGCGCAGGACGGCGCCCGGTACGACAGCCCGGCGCACCTCGTCGGCTTGTGCCTGCTGTTCGTCCTCGATGAGCGCGCGGCGCGAGACGACGATGTTCCGGCCGCCCTCCTTGTATTCGACGATCCGGAAGGTGTAGCGCTGCCCGACGTGCACGGCGGGGTCCGTCGTACGGACAACGTCGATCTGGGAGAGGGGGCAGAACGCGCGGCTGTGGCCGATGCGCACCTCGTAGCCGCCCTTGTTGACGCCCTGGACGGTGCCTTCGACGGGGAGGCCGGCATGGTAGGCCTCCTCGATCTGCCGGTCGGTCGCGGCCCGGCGCGCGAGCCGCCGCGAGAGCGTCACGCCGCCGGAGGTCGAGATCACGGTGGCCTGGATGCGGTCCCCGACCTTGACCTCCAGCACGCCCTGGTCGTCCTTCAGCTCCGCCACGTCGATGACGGCCTCGCTCTTCCCGCCGACGTCCACCAGCGCCACCTCGGTTCCGATCTTCACGATCGTGCCCTCGACGGTCTGTCCCTTCGCGACGGGCTTCGCCTTCAGCGACGCCTCGAACAGCGCGGCGAAATCTTCTTCCTGCGGCTCCATGATGTCCTCGCTCGACTCCCGACTCCCACCGCGCGAAGCGCGGCCAACCGGCAAAGCCGGCCCACCGTGCGACGCACGGCCCACCGGCGAAGCGCGGCCCTAGCTGTGTGTGCCCGGCGCCTCGTGCCCGGTCTTCTGCACGTACTCCACGTAGCTGCCCGGGTACACCAGCGGCTCGCGGCTGTCGCCGTTCTCGCCGCCCAGCTCCAGCACGCGCGAGCCCAGCCCGCGCAGGAACATGCGGTCGTGCGAGACGAACACCATGGTCCCCTCGAAGTCCTTCAGCGCCTCCACGAGCATCTCCTTGGTCGCGAGATCCAGGTGGTTCGTGGGCTCGTCCAGCACCAGGAAGTTCGGCGGGTCGTAGAGCATGCGCGCCATCGCCAGGCGTGACTTCTCGCCGCCGGAGAGCGCCCGGATCTTCTTGTCCACGTCGTCGCCCGAGAACTGGAAGGCACCGGCCAGCGTGCGCAGCACGCCGATGCCGTCGTGCGGGAAGTCCTTCTGCAGCTGCTCGAGGACGGTCAGGTCCGGGTCCAGCAGGTCCAGGGACTGCTGGGCGAAGTAGCCCATCTTGAGGGAGGCGCCCAGGCGCACGTCGCCCCCATCGGGCTCGAGCGCCCCGGCAAGCATCTTGAGCAGCGTGGTCTTGCCCGCGCCGTTCTTGCCCATCACCGCCCACCGCTCGCCGCGGCGCACCGTGAGGTTCAGCCCGTCGTAGATGACGCGCGGGCCGTAGCGCTTGCGGAGATCCTCGATGACCGCCACCTGGTCGCCGGAGCGCGGCGGCGTGCGGAACTGGAACTTCACCACCTGGCGCTTCTTCGGGAGCTGGATCTTCTCGATCTTGTCCAGCGCCTTGATGCGGCTCTGCACCTGCGCGGCCTTGGCCGCGTGCGTGCGGAAGCGGTCGATGAAGCGCTGCTCCTTGGCCAGCATCGCCTGCTGCCGCGCGAAGGCGGCCTGCTGGTTCGCCTCGCGGATGGCCCGCTCGCGCTCGTAGAAGTCGTAGTTGCCCGAGTAGACCGTGATCTCGCCGTTGTCGATCTCGGCGATCTTCGTGACGATGCGGTTCATGAACTCGCGGTCGTGCGAGGTCATGAGCAGCGCGCCGGAGAGGGACTTCAGGAACTGCTCGAGCCAGATGATGGACTCGATGTCCAGGTGGTTGGTGGGCTCGTCCATCAGCAGGACGTCCGGCTTGCCGAGCAGCACACGCGCCAGGGCCACGCGCATCTTCCAGCCGCCCGAGAGCGCGCCCACGTCGCCGTCGATCTGGTCGTCGGCGAGGCCGAGCCCGTGCAGGACCTCGCGTGCCTGCGCCTCCAGCGTGTAGCCGCCGAGGTGCTCGTATTCCTCCTGCACCTCGCCGAAGCGGGCGAGGACCTTGTCCATCTCGTCGAGCCGCGCCGGGTCCTCCATGGCCTGCTGGAGCGATTCGAGCTCGTGGTGGAGGTCGCCCAGTCGGCCGCTGCCCGCGATGGCCTCGTCCAGGACCGAGCGGCCCGACATCTCCTCGACGTCCTGGCGGAAGTAGCCGATGGTCACCTTCTTCGGCACGGTGACCTCGCCCTCGTCCGGCACCTCCTCGCCGACGATCATGCGGAAGAGCGTCGTCTTGCCGGCACCGTTGGGGCCGACGAGGCCGACCTTTTCGCCGGGGTTCAGCTGGAAGGAGGCGTCCACGAAGACGAGCTGGCGGCCGTACTGCTTGCTGATGTTGGCTAGTGAAATCACGTCGGGATCAGGGATCAGGGATCAGGGATCAGGGATCAGGGATCGGGGATCGGGGATCAGGGAGCGGGGATCAGGGATCAGGGATCGAGGAACCGTTCAGCGTCGAATGTCGAGGACGTTCAAGAGCCCGCTCTCGAGGATACGTGTGTCGCTGGTGGCGAGGCTGGCTTCGCCCACCGCAGCCGTGGCCGCGATGAAGTAAATGAGGCGTGGGCCTCGAGGTGGCTCAGTGCCTCAGCGCGTCCCACTCGACGTCGAGCGGGCGGACGAGGTCGCCGACCACCGTGATCTCGTCCTTCATGACGCCGAACAACCGGCTCGGCTTGCGCACGATCGGGACGACCTGGGCCACTGCCTTGCCGCGCTTGGTGACCACGACCGCGTGGCCCGTCTCGGCGACCTGGTCCAGGACGTCCAGGCACTTGGCCTTGAACTCTGCCGCGCTCATCGTCTTCGTGACCATGAAGATGACCATTATAGCCCGGGTGGGTGACCCGGGTGGGGGCGGTATACTTCGCGGCGTTCACGCACGCCCTCAGGAGGAACCATGCGCTTCACGGCTCGCACTGGCCGCCTCATGACCGCCGCCGCGGTCACCGCGGTCGGGCTGATGGGATGCACCGCCGCCCCGGACCCGCCCTTCGACGTGCTCATCACCGGCGGCCAGGTGCTCGACGGCACCGGCGCGCCCGCCGTGCGGGCCGACGTGGGCATCCGGGGCGACCGGGTCGTGGAGATCGGAGCGCTGGCCGGGCGGGCCGCCTCGCGCACCATCGACGCGACGGGGCTGGTCGTCGCCCCCGGCTTCATCGATCTCCACACGCACTCGGAGATGGCGCTGCTCGCCGACGGCACGGCACAGAGCAAGGTGCGCCAGGGCGTCACGCTGGACGTCACCGGCGAGAGCACCTCGGCGGCTCCGCGCGATGGTCTCGCCGAGCAGGCCGGCGACGGCCCGACGCCCGACTGGACGACGTTCACGGAGTACTTCGCCCGCCTGGAGAAACAGGGCATCTCCATCAACACGATTGCGCACATCGCCTCGGAGCAGGTGCGCCGCGTGGTGATGGGCTACGACTCGAGGCCGGCCACGCTCGAGGAGCGGCGCCGGATGACGGCGCTGGTGGCGCGGTCGATGGAGGAAGGCGCGTGGGGCCTGGTCACCCGCTTCGAGAGCGGCGGTCCCGCGCACCCGGAGGACGTGCTCGACATGGCACGGACCGTGGCCCGGTATGGCGGGAACTACACCTCGCACACCGGCAGCGAGGGCTACGAGCAGGCGCAGGAGCTGGCCTTCGCGATCCGGGTGGCGGAGGAAGCGAAGCTGCCCGTGCACTTCTTCCACTTCAAGATCCGCGGCGTGCCGCTGTGGGGCACGATCGACAAGTACATCGCACAGATCGAGGACGCGCGTGCCCGCGGCCTCGACATCACCGCCAATCAGTATCCCTACACCGCCATGTTCCACGGCTGGAGCGCGTTCTTCCCGCTGTGGATTCGCGAGGGCGGGCCCGCGAAGTTCGCCGAGCGGCTGAAGGATCCCGCCAGCCGCGCGCGACTGAAGAAGGACAAGGACTTCGCCACCTGGGCGGAGGAGCACGGCGGCTGGAACGGCATCGCGCTGGCCCGCGCGCGCACCGAGAAGAACCGCCAGTACGAGGGCAAGCGCATCGCCGACATCGCGAAGCTGCGCGGCGACGCCGACCCGATGGACACCTGCATCGACATCATGGCCGAGGAGGGCGGGAGCGTCAGCGGCATCTTCCACACCATGTCCGAGGACGACGTGCGGAAGGTGATGCGGCTGCCGTGGGTGGCGGTGGCGAGCGACGGCTCGGCCATCAACCTCGACGCGCCCGGCGTGCCGCACCCGCGCAACTACTCGACCAACGTGCGCGTCCTCGGCCACTACGTGCGCGACGAAGCAGTGCTGACCCTGCCCGAGGCCGTGCGCAAGATGACCTCGCTGCCGGCGAGCATCCTGGGCCTCACGGACCGTGGGCAGTTGAAGCCCGGGTTCGCGGCCGACGTGGCGGTGTTCGATCCGGCGAAGGTGGCCGAGACCAACTCCTTCGAGAGACCGAAGTCCTACGCCGCCGGCGTGCCGTTCGTCCTGGTCAACGGCGTGGTGGTCGTCGACAACGGCGAGCACACGGGCGCCCGGCCGGGCAAGCCGCTGCGCGGCCGTGGGTTCAAGGGGGCGACGACGACGGACTGACAGGCTGAAGAACGCACTCTAAGGCAGAAGGCAGAAGGCAGAAGGCAGAAGGCAGAAGGCACAAGGCACAAGGCACAAGGCACAAGGCACAAGGCAGAAGGTACAAGGCAGAAGCCCACGGCGGGATGAACCCTGCGGTTGGGCCGCCAGCCAGCTGCCGTGCCTGGAGCGTGGTGCCGCCGCCGGCTCAGTTCGCCTGGGCTTCGGCGCGGCGCTTCATTTCGAGCTCCCCGCGCAGAATGGAACACCACGATTTGTGTTCCGCCACGGGCATGCCGCACTCCACGCAGACCCGCACCCGGGCCTTTGGTTCCTCCGCCTTGCCGAACAAGCGTTTCAGAAATGACATGCTGCCCCCGGGTCGAAGTGGCTTGCGCCGACGTTTACCGATACGTTGGACGGGCCATCGGGGTTCAACGTTGGCAGGGGAAGCGGAAGGCGGAAGGCAGAAGGCAGAAGGCAGAAGGCGGAAGGCAGAAGGCAAAAGGCAAAAGGCAGAAGGCCCAAGACCCAAGACCCAAGACCCAAGACCCAAGACCCAAGACCCTACCCGACCTCCGCCTCCGCCTCCATCTCCACCAGGTACTCGTCCCCGACGAGCGGGGCGCCTACCAGCGTGTTGGCTGGCATGACGCCTCCGAAGCGGGCGCCGTGCGCGCGGGCCACGGCCTCCCAGTCGTCGAGGTTCCGCACGTACACCCGTGTCCGGACGACATCGCCGAGCGAGGCCCCCAGCGATTGCAGCGCGCCCTCGACCTTGTCGATGACGAAGTGCGCCTGCGCCGCCGGGTCGCGGCCGCCAATCACGCGATCGCCGAGGGTGGCGGTGGTGCCGGAGACATGGATGCGGTTGCCGAGCCGGACCGCGCGCGCAAACCCCGCCAGCGGCTCCCACGCCGTGCCGCTCAGGCAGAGCGTGCGGCCGCCGGGACCCGGCTCCGTGCGGTAGGGCGCGGGCATGGTCTCGAGGTGATGGCTGAGGTCGCCGGACGCCGTCAGGTAGGGCGGTCGCCGGTACTCGTCGCCGCAGTCTCCGGGGATAGGGGTCAACGTGGACAGGGCCGCTCCGAGCGTCGCGCGGTCCTGGTCGGTGAGGTGAAACGTGAAGACCCGGAGCGTGTCCGCGATGTGCTCCCGCTCGCCGAGGCGCGCGCCGATGATCACGCCGGCCACGCCGGGCTGCTCGAGGATGTAGCGGCTGGCCACGTTGGCGATGGAGACGCCGTGCCGCGAGGCCACCTCGGCCGCCGCGCCGAGCACGCGCTGCAGCGCGTCCCAGCCACCGGCGACCCGCATGAACCGCCCGTACTTCATCTGTGACCACGTGCCCGCCCGCTCCCAGTCCGGTTCTGATTGGCCCAGCCAGCGTTCGGTGAGCCAGCCGCCCGCGACCGTGCCGTAGGCCAGCAGGCACACGCCGCGAGCCGCGCACCAGGGTCCGAGTTCCCGTGCCGCGCGCTGGTCCAGCAAGGAGAAGGACACCTGGTTCGTGACGACGTCGATGCCGCTCTCGGTCACCATGCGCAGGTGGGCGGTGTCCACGTTGGTCAGGCCGAGCTCCGCGATCAGGCCCTCGGCCTTCAGCTCCTGCAGCAGGAACAGCGTCTCGAGCCAGGACGGGTCCGCGTCCACGCGTGGTACTGGAGCAGGTCCAGGCGATCCGCCCGCAGGCGCGTGAGCGCTCGCTCGACGGCCTCGCGCACCTCGGCGCGGGTCACCGCTCCTGGTTTCGGCACCCACTTCGTAAAGCACTGCACGGCGCCCGGCGGCGCCTGCGCGCGGAAGAGGCCCGCCACCAGCTCGGACGAGCCGTAGTGATCCGCCATGTCGAAGGTGGTGAGGCCGGCGTCCACGTACGGCTGCATGGCCACGGCCGCGCGTCCGAGGTCCACCGTGCGGCCGTCGCGTTCCTGGTCGGCCATCTGCCACAGGCCGGTCAGGACGCGGGAGATTGAAAGCCCTGGCGCGATCTCGCGCCGCTCGACGACTGAGCTCATCACCACCTACTCGGGAGGAAGCACGCCGAAGCGCGCGTCGAGGTCCACGCCGCCGCGCCGCAGGGCGCGCACCTCGCGCCAGTAGATCAGGGAACCCATGCCCATCACCAGCGCCCACACCGGTGTGGAGCGGGAGTACCACGCTGCGACGGGAGACGTGAGGTCCCTCACCGTGTGAATCACCAGGAAGAGCGCCAGCAGCACCACCCCCAGGCTCGCGAGCAGCACTTGTGCCGGCCTCGACGGCATGACGGTGACGGCGGCCGCGAGCCCGGGATTCCTTCCAGGCAGCGTCAACACCGACACCGCCATCAGGATGAAGTTCACCAGCATGGACGTGACGAGGATGTCCACGCCCAGGAAGAAGTCCCCGGCGAAGTGGCTGCCCAGGATGCCGAGCGTGGCCATACCCCCGCTGGCGAGGATCGCTACATGGGGCGTCCGGTACTCCGCGTGCACGGCCGCCACCACGGCCGGAAAGATGCGATCCTCGGCCCAGGCGAACATCAGGCGCGAAACGGCCAGCAGCATCGCCGGCAGGTCCTTCACGAGGGCGACGGCCGCCGCCGAGACGATGACGACGGTCCAGAAGGGCGACAGGACGTAGCCGAGCAGCCCCGGCGCCGTCAGGTCCCGGTGCTGTGCCTGCTCGGCGATGTACGCCCACGGCACCGCGTGATACATGGCCGCCGTGAAGAGCAGGTAGAAGAGACCCACCGAAACCACGGCGATTCCAATGGCCAGCGGCAGGTTGCGGCCCGGGTTCTTCGCCTCGCCGCCCGCCTGCGCAATGGAGTCGAAGCCGATGAACGACGCGAAGAGCACGGCCGAGGCGGAGAGAAACGTGCCGGGGCCCGCGCGCCCGGCCGGGGTGGCCGGCACCGCCTGGCCGTCCCGCGCCAGCAGGGCCGCGGCGAAGTCGGCCTGGTCGAACGCAAAGCCGGCGACGATGACGACGCCGCCCAGGACGAACGTGAGGAACATGAGCGGCACGATCAGCCGCTCGTAGGCCGTGACACCCAGCAGGTTGAGGCCGACGGCCGCCCAGAGCACGCCGAGCGAAATCGTCACGCGCAGCGGCCCGCCCTCGAGCGCGGTCGCCACGCCGTGCCACTCGACGGCCGTGGCGATGTCGCGCAGGAACGGCACCAGCACGTACGAGACCACGCCAATGGCCACGCACAGCGAGAACCACTGCGAGAACGACGCGACGAAGCCGAGGTACGGGTCCAGCGCGCGGCTCGCATACACGTAGCTGCCGCCTGCCCGCGGCATGGCAGAGGCGAGGATGGCGTAGGCCAGCCCGGCCAGCATGGCTGGAACGGCCGCGAAGGCAAACGCCGCCAGCACGTCGCCCCCGATGCCGGGCACGTGCCGCTGGATCATGAAGGGGATCACGTTGATCCCGGCGCCCACCATCGAGCAGACGCCCGTGGCGGTGAGCCCGAGCAGGCCCATCTCGCGGGCCAGGCGCGGGCGCGCTGCGGTCGAGGCAACGCCGTCAGCCATGACGCCTGGTGGGGTGCGCAGCGCCGAAGCGAGTCATCCGCAGCCAGTCTATAGTGATCGCCGTGATGCCGATCGCCGCGCTGATGGCCGCCCTGGCCTTCGTCCTCGCCCCCTCGCTCGCCACCGCGCAGGCGGTATCAACGCTCACGGTCGAGCGCGTCGCCGCGCTGCCCAGCCTCATTGGCACCGCACCCGCCTCACCCGCCTGGTCGCCGGACAGCCGGCGCCTCGCGTTCCGCTGGAACGACGCGGGCTGGCCGTTTCGCGACATCTGGATCGTCGAGGCCGATGGCAGCGGCCTCCGCCGCCTGACCGACCTGCGGCGCACGCACCCTGCGGCCGAGCCGCCGGCCGGGACCTCAACTGATGCGCTTGCCGCGCAGGTCGCCGCACGCGCGGCCGGAGGCGTCAGCGAGATGGTGTGGCTGCCCGACGGGGGTGGCCTGCTCTTCACCGCACGCGGGCAACTCTACCGCGTGGCCCTCGACGGGGGGCCTCCGGTGGCGCTGCCGCCGGGCGATGGCGTCTCGGACCTGGCACTGTCTCCCGACGGCACGCGCCTCGCGTATCTTCGCGACGGAGATCTCTGGCTCTGGCCACTCGACGGCAGGGTGGAGCCCAGTCGCCTCACCTCCATCGGCGTCGCGGGCATCGGCCGCGTTCCCCTCGGAACCTACAACCGTGCGGACGTCGAGGTGGGAACTGGGGTGTGGGGCGCCGACTGGCGCCCGTTCGCATGGGCGCCGGACGGCCGGACCATCGCGTTCCATCA
>CAZLBU010000040.1:0-218 GCA_964557815.1 uncultured Bifidobacteriaceae bacterium
GGTGGCGCCGCGGTTGACCGAGCACGTGCGGCACCGGTCCAAGTACCTCGACATGCCCATTGCCGATGCGCAGGCCTTCGTCTTCGGCGAGGGTGCCCGTGCGCGGCCGCACGCGCGGACGATGAAGGAGTTCATGTCGCTGCTGGGCAGCCAGCCTCCCTCCGTCCTGCAGGGGCACTTGCGGCGCCACGACTTCTCCCGCTGGATCGAGCACGTCC